>CAKPNP010000047.1 GCA_934169415.1 uncultured Bacilli bacterium | reverse complement strand
AGTGGCTCAACTTGGTAGAGCACTCGGTTTGGGACCGAGTGGTTGCAGGTTCAAATCCTGTCTTCCCGACCATTTAGAATTATAACTTCGCATATGCGAAGTTTTTTTTAAAAAAATTTTAATTTCTTGAAAACAAACTAAAAATCCTATACAATATAACCAAGAGGTAAATATGAAAAAAGAAAATTTAGAAAAATATTTAATTTCATTTTTAATCGCGTATATCATATCTTATTTTCTATTAAAAAAACTAGACATAATAAGAATCTTCGCTTTTACATTTATATATTCAGTAATACTTTACTATCTTTACTTATTAATAAAATACATAAAAAAAGTAAATTTTAAAACTAAAGAAGTAAATAATATGGATGAAAATTACTATAATGACTTACTAAAAGAAAAAGGAATCTCAGAGTTATTCTATGTACTAAATGGAATAGATGTAACAACAATGATATATAACAAAATATATGAAATGGAAAAAGAAAAAATAATAGAAGTATCTGATAATGAAATAAATCTATTAAATGAAAATCTTAGCGAAGAAGAAAAACTTATAATTGATTCTATAAAAAAATCAAACCCTCATATGAATAGAGAATACCTAGGAATAATACAAAAAAAAATATATGATGATAAAATAATACAAAAATCATTTTTCTTCAAAGACGTAAACTCTAAACTAAATAACATCTTGATATTCCTATATCTCATCAGTGCATATTATCTTTATAACACAGGCATATTTTCATATTCGCTTCTAGAAAAGGCAACATACTCATTAGGCCTAATAACTCCCATAATCCTTATAATAGTATACTTAAAAGTAGTAGGAGAAATAAGAAAAAAATATGGTGGATATGAACTAACTACAGAAGGAATAAAAATATATAAAGAATTAAACGAACTTAAAAATTATATGTTAAAAAATGAAAATAAATATTCATATAAATATAAACTAATATTTAAAATTAAAGATAAAGAAATAAATCTAAATAAATTTAGTAGTTTATTTAAGGAATAACATTCTTACATTGACCTTTATAATAAAAAATGATATTATGAATGCAAGGAGTAGTGTGGTATGAAAAAATTTGTAATTTGGTTGTTAGTAATAACATTTATAGGTTTTGGTGCTTTTTATGCATATAAAAATTTCTATGATAAATCTGAAAAAATAAATCCAGATGATTGGTACGTTGAAATAACAAATGATTACATTAACATTCGTGAAGAAAGTACACAGTTATCAAATAACTTAGGAAGAGTAAACAAAGGAGAAAAGTACTTAGTACACGAAATTAATGCTAATGATAGTGGATATATTTGGTACAAAATACAATATGAAAAAGATAAATATGGTTGGATTGCCAATAAAAAAGGAAGCCCATATTTAAAAGATTATAATAATCCTGAAGATGTATCTAATCCTACAATTAAAATAATGTACTTACCTTATCAAGCAAAAAATATAAACTCAATTGGATTTGAAAATCTAGAAGTTTGGGATGATAAAGGAGAACCTAAAATAACTTACGAAATATATCACGAAGTTAAAGAAGATGAAGGCATAGATCAATATTGGATATTATATACAGTTACTGATAGTGTAGGTAAAACAGCGCAAAAATTAGGAAGTATAGAATTTGAAACAAAACCAAGTGAATACTTAGTAAAAGATTTTTATAAAGATTACAAATAAAAAAGTTAGCAAATATAAAATGCTAACTTTTTACTTTATAGTAAGTTCATAACTAACTTCCCACGCTTTACTAGGGTCGGTAGTAATACCACAACTATGAATATAAGCTTTTCCATTCTAGAAGCAATACCAATTGATTAATTCTTCAAATTAGCGCCAAATCCACCCAACGCGTGTCCTTTCCCGTGAGCCAAATTTATAATAGAATCATACTTAAGAAAATTCTCTCCAATTAAATCAAACTCTAAATGCTTACCATTATGAACAGGTATTTTAACTTCTCCAGTAGAATCCATATCTTTTCCATAAATTTCTTCCTATAATAAGTTTATCATAATATAAAAATAATAAATAGCATATATGAAATAATAAAATAAGGAGAATGGATGAAACGTGAATTGGAACTGGTATTAATA
>CAKPNP010000046.1 GCA_934169415.1 uncultured Bacilli bacterium | reverse complement strand
TATTTTAATACACCTAGTCCTAAATAAAATTTTTTACCATTCAATAATTGCTTTTTAATATTACTTTGTAAACTAGTATTTTCAGGTAATAAAGAATAATCCTCACATTTGTCTATTCCATACACAAAATTTAGTATATCTTTAGTACATTCTTCTCCTTCATAAACATCAAACAAATTATAAAATTTTGATATATTAGAATTTTTATCTATAATTTCATATATTTGTTTGCTTAGTAACCATGAGTTACATATATATTTAAAATTATTAATTGAATAAATTTGTTTCATTTTGATATTTGCTTTTTTTATAGATTCTTTAACACTTAATACATTTAAATCTGTATTTTTAGGAATATGAATTTTTACTACTGAATCAGGATCGTATTCAAATTGTAAACTACCTATCTCAACTATTCTTGCCCTAATAAAATAAATAGCCCATAACATTTGTGATATCCTAATTCCATCTCTTTTTCTAATTTTTAAATCACTTTCAAAACACTCTTTAACTCTTTTTTTATGAATATCAATTTGAAAAGCATCAAAATTATATTGTTGCATATTTTTCCTATGATAATTATAACCTAATAGAACTATTATATTAGTTACAAAGGGATTAACCTTATCACCAAATAAATCATAAATATTCTTATATTGCCATAAATCTTTTATTTTTGTAAATTCTTCAATATATAATTTCTTATATAGATTTGAAAATATTAAACTAGACTCTTCTTTTTTATTTATTTCTTGTATACAATTATAGCATTTATCCCTATATTGCAAATCTATATTATAAAAATTTAAGACTTCATCTATAATATCTTTACTTATCATTACAATCTATTCCTCTCTACTAAATTCAATTATACAATACATACCACCTAATATGGTATGAGGAGACATATTCTCCTCATACAAACCCTTTAAATCTTTTCTATTTTTTTGATAAAAATTAGTGTTTTTTTTCAAAAATATGCTTTTTTTAATAGACACTAAACAGTTGATTTTCGTTAAAATATAAAGTTCTATTTAAATTTTAAAACACATACACTCTCAACATGATAAGTATTTGGAAACATATCAACAGGTGTTACTTCTATAATATTATAATATTCTTTTAGTAAATTTAAATCACGTGATAAGGTAACAATATCGCAAGATACATATACTATTTTCTTTGGTCGTAAATTAATAAGTTGATTAACAACACTCTTATCAAGTCCAGCACGTGGGGGATCAACTACAATTATATCAGGATTAAACTTACTAGATTTTAAAACGTCTTTTACATCTCCTGATTTAAAATCTATATTTTCTAAATTATTTAATTCTTTATTTTTAAATGCATCCTTTATTGCTTCCTTATTTATTTCTATTCCAAATACTTTTCCACAGTATTTAGATAAATATATTCCTATCGTACCCGTTCCACAGTATAAGTCAAGTAAATTTTCATTACCACTTAATCCACAGTATTCTAAAACTTTATTATATAATTTTTCCATACCTACACTATTTACTTGAAAAAATGAAGTTGGAGAAATTACATACTTAATGTTGTTAATATTCTCTTCTATATACCCTTTGCCTTTTAAAATATATTCCTTATCAGTTATTAATACTATAGTAGAAACATCACTAAATTTAGATACATCCAAATTAATTTTATTTTTACAATAAAATACTAACATAATTTCATTTTTTGTACATCTTATAACTATTTGATTAATAGATTTTAAATCAATATTTTTAAGAATAGGAATAATTTTATTAATTCTAGCATCAGCTATAATACATTTATCTATTTCAATTAATTCATAGGTTTTTTCTTTAAAATAACCAATTTTTTCCTTTACTTGCAACGTTATTTTATTTCTATAATAATATTCGTTAGTACCAATTATTTTTACAACCTTATCAAAGTCACAAAACTTTTTTAAAACCTCTCTTACTTTATTCTCTTTAAATAATAATTGCTGTGGATAAGATAAATGCATTAAGTTACATCCACCACAATTTTCATAATATGGACAAATTGGTTTAACTCTTAAATTACTAGTTCTTAAATATTCAACTACCTTTGCCTCTTTAAAATTTTTCTTTTCTTTAATAATTTCAATTTTAACTAACTCATTTGGAAGAGCATCCAAAACAAAAACTGGCACCCCATCTATTCTAGCTATACCACGTCCAAAATGATCTAATTTTTCTATTTCCACAATATTTTTCATAATTAAATTATAACATAAAAAGAACACTTTAATAAATTAAAATGTTCTAAATATTACTTATATAACCATTTTTTAATTATATTGAATAATTTTTTAAATAATTCAATTATATTTATTATTATTTTTTTTAATGAACTAACAGATTCTTCATTAATATCATCAGAATCATCAGGATTTAAATCGGTATCATTATTATTGTTAGAATGATCAGGATTTGAATTAGTATCGTTGTTAACATCAGAATCAGGTTGTTTAGAATCCAACTTATATCCATTTAGTCCATTAGAAATAATTAAAGATTTATAATCCTTGTAAGAATAATTTAAATCAACATATCCATTAATACCATTTACTTTTCCAGTACTTGTATATTGCCATATACCATATTTATAGCCAAAATTAACGCTTTTACTCCATTGCGCTATCCATTTATCATATATAGTTAAATCATCTATATTAAGATTAGATTTAAACCAAGAAGTAGATGCATATATTGATACATAGTAACCATTTTTCTCTATATCATTGCATATAGTCTTTATAATATCAGTAAGACTGCTCTTACCAATAGAATACTGACTACTATCAGAATAATTAGAATTATATATATCATGATTATCCTCAGTATCTATACAGACAGGATATTCAAATGTTTTATCCTTAATAATTTCTTTAATAAAATTAGCCTCTTCCATTGCTTCTTTTAAAGTAGTAGCACATGAATAATAATATACACCAACTGGAATCTCATATTTTTTAGCTAAAGCATAGTTATTTTCAAAGCATTTATCCACATATTTCTTTTTAGATTTACCATAACTAGTATATCCACAGCGAATAATAGCAAAATCTATACCATCATTTTTAATTTTTATAAAGTCATCATCAGATAAAAAACCTTGCCATTCTGAAATATCAATTCCCTTAAACACATTATCACCTCACTATAGAATATGAAGTATATAGTATTTTAAACAGTCAATTTGTGTATAAAAAAAGAGCAAAAAAAAATTGGCAACTTGCTATTTTCGCTTACACTATCTTCGCCGTAAAAGAGCTTAACTTCTGTGTTCGGGATGGGAACAGGTGTATCCTCTTTGCTATTGTCACCAATTTAAATAATATATAGAGAAATAATTCT
>CAKPNP010000045.1 GCA_934169415.1 uncultured Bacilli bacterium | reverse complement strand
ATTTTGCTCATTTTAAAAAATTGTTCTTTAGTTATAGTTGGTTTATATTTCGATTTTGCTGTAATTTTCTTTTGGGTAACTTTTTGATATTTCTCATATACAACCGAAGTAAATGAATCAACAGCTGAATTAACACCGGTGTTTACAATGGCTGCCGTGCCTCTTTTACTAGATACTTTAGGCGAAATTGCTCCTCTTATTGGCGTAGGAATAACATCTTCATAAAATTTATTTGTTACAATAGTAGAAATTACATCAGCCGTAAAATCCAAAGGATCAAATTGTTGAGAGGCATATGAAGATGCTAACGCGTTACAAAAAAAATTTTAATTTATATTTTTTTAACTTTACATATATATTATTTACACTTTTTTATGATAAATAAAATACATAGTAAATATTAAAATTGTTGAAATAAACCAAAAAAGAAAATTTAAGTAAAATTAAAAGATTATATTCTATATTGTTGAATATAACCTTTATTAATTCTATATACCATAGTGAATAATAGGTAACTTATTTTGAATGGCTTTATTAAAAAGATCAATTAAATCTTTTACAATCAATTCATATTCCTGCTTAGAAATATAAATATCTTCTAATCTCGCATATTCTTCTTTCGTAAGATTTAAAAAAGAATCTTTTACTTTATTTAGACTAGAAAAAGGAATAATTGTAATACCATAATAATTAAAGCCTTTATTTTCAAATTCTGAATTATAAAAAAAGCTTCTAAATTCAACATGATTAAGCCTTCTAAAAATATCATCAGAAATTTTTAATCCTTGGCTACTATTTTTAAAAATAAAATTATTTAAAATTATCTTTTCTCTAAATGAAAGGTGTTTATCTCCCATTTTTTCTATTATTTTTGAAATTTGAAAATCATTTATAATGTAGAAATAGTGCACCACATTTTCACCTCTTATCATTACATAATCTTGAACTATGACTTTGGAATATACCAAAAGGTAATTATTTTACCTTCACCAGTGAATTCTGCGCCTGCACCTCTAATATATGCCTGATTCCACGAAGTATTATTATATCCATAATTATAAGTATATTTTAATTCTGTAGAATTTTTAGACATAAAATCTAGTGCATCATCTGTATATTTAAATACATTGTTGCCTTTTGTACATCCTTCAGCTATAACATGTTTTTTATAATGGTATTTTAATTGAGACATTGGGTTTTGACCACCATTTCCAGTTGCCCAGTATTTATTGGCCATAGTTGAAATTTTAGAATATGTTTTTGCTCCACCTACAGCAGCACCAATAACAGCCCCAGCAAATGCACCAATACTGGCACCTTTTATTGCGGCAGCTCCTGTTCCTTTCCAGCTTCCTGTCTTAACTTTGTTGGTAACAACTACAGCTCCAGCACTCACATCAGATATTCCTGTATCAAAATTCAAAAATCTCCCTGTTCGAGGGTTATAATATCTAGAATTCAAATAATATAATTGAGTCTCAATATAATAATAGTAACTACGATATCTAAACGGATTTATTTTGCCTAAGTTAATACTACCATTATCAATTATATTAATTAATGCTCCAAAGCTATCATATGAGTATTTAACTATTTCATTATAGTTAGAATCTAGAATACCTATGATATCCTCAAATATATTTTTATGCTAGTAATATGTCTTGTTTTTATAAATAAATCCCAATAATTCACCACCATTATAAATATAGTATATCACATCACCATTTCTATCTTCAAATATAATCATTTTACCTTCTAGATAATACTTAGTTTCCACACCATTTACTATTTTTGAATTTCTAATGCCATCCGCATCATATTTGAAAGATATATTATTTTTTTCATCACTATATATTGATAACTCTCTACCATTCATCCATGTTAATTTCTTATTACCCGAAGTTAATGGATTCCCAAGTGTATTATAAGTAATTGTTTCATTATTAAACTTTGTTAGTAAATCCTGTCAATCACTATTATTGTATTCATAAATGTCTTCATCAAGCAAATTTAAATTAACCCGTATTGTCAAAATAATCAAATATTGGATTATTAATATATAATAATTACTTTTTATCTCAATTTTTACTTTGTAAGCGTATTATTTTCATCTATAGTGAATCGTATGCTATGATAAAGTCAAATGACGTCATAGGAATAAATTCTCTTTAGAATGCCTACAAGGAATTCTATATGCATTTTGAGAAAATTGGCATTATTTTACTTAAAAAAAAGAATATATTTTATTATTTTATGCGAACTAAAAACACTGCTAAGTTCTTGATTTAAAAAAAGACTATTGCCAAAATTTCTTTTGTCAATAGTCGAAAAAGTAATTTTATGTAATTTACATTGAAGATATTTTATCATTAACCGAGTCAAAATTATATAGTTTAGAATTTATATATATTCTACAAAATTTATCTTCTGTAAAAAATGAAATAAAAACATCAGCTACATCTCCATCTATCAGTTTAGAAATATTTCCATGCTTTAAATTTTCTATGTAGTAATCATCAAAACGGTTTTCATTTAGTCCACATATGTATAAATCTGGTTTACAATCTAAAATTTTTTCTATCAAATTAAAATTAGATTTATTAACTAAAAAAATGCATTTAGATTTATCAATAATTTTAAACTTATTATATATTTGAGGTGGAATGTTTTTATAAGAATCAATTTGAATAATATACAATTCTTTATTAAAAATGTTTAAAATATCTTTAAATACTTCTAAATCGGTATCTAATTTGCAGATATCAACTACAGCTGTCCCATTTATATTGAGTTTATTTTTTATCTTCATTTAATTTATCACTTAACTTTCATTTTCTTCATCATCATTTAGCTCATATAACACTCCAAAGATAATTCCAATTGGAAGATGTTTAGGTGGATGCATATGAAGTAGTGTTGTTGATCCAACGTCAATATGGAAAGCATCTCCTATTTTAATGATAGTAATATTTTTTACTTTTATAAACAAAAACTAATAATTCGTCTCCGTTGTATATATAGTATATCACATCACCATTTTTATCCTCAAATATAATGTTCATCATCTAATTAGTACTTAGTTTTCATCTCACTGACAACTTTTTTTCTAATCACATTTTTTATATCAGAAAGATATATTGATGATTCACAATTATACATTGGTAATTCTATGATATTTATTCATATCAAATTTTTATTACTGTTGGTAATATAGCTATGGTTAATTTTATATTGATTATTTATATTAATTCTACTTAATTTGTTTAAGCTAGCATATAAAGTTGTTTGAAAGATATTTACAAAAAAATTTAGGTTATGAATTAAATAAAAAAAACAAAGTCAAATTCAACAAAAAAACTCCAAAGCGGAGTTTTTACAAAATTATTTAAATTTTAATTTATTTTACATCATCTTATTTTTCTTAAAGAATCTTCTCAATCTTAATTTTTTAATTGTTGGGAGATACTTTTG
>CAKPNP010000044.1 GCA_934169415.1 uncultured Bacilli bacterium | reverse complement strand
GATATAAACGGAGATGAAGTAGAAATGAAGTATAAAAGAGCTTTAAAGAACTTAGAAGATGATAATTTATTTGAACCTATGTTTACAAAAGAAGAAGATGAATTAAGACTAAGAAATTCATATAAAATCCATTATAAAGAATTGGGATTAAAAGAAGGGTTAAAGAAAGGTGAAGAAAAAGGGAAAATTGCTGAAAAAATAAATACAGCTAAAGAGATGTTAAAAGATAATTTACCAATAGAACAAATATCGAAGTATACAGGATTAGCTATAAAAGAAATAATAAATTTAAAGTAAAAAAAAGAAGTCCATGAGACTTCTTATATTTTTCTATACAAACCTATTGCAATACCTAATATAGTTACATTATCCATAATAAAAGGTGCCATTGTATCATTTTCTGGTTGTAACCTAAAATGATCTTTTTCTTTATAAAAAGTTTTTAATGTTACTTCATTTTCATCAGTCATTGCGACAACTATTTGACCATTTCTGGCAGTTGAAGATTTTTCTAATATAACTATATCTCCATCTAAAATTCCTGCGTTAATCATACTTTCGCCACTTACTAATAATGTAAATACTTCTTTATTATTGGGGATTAGATAAGTTGGTAATGAAAAGAATTCGTTAGGAGTTTCAATAGCTTCTATAGGATTACCTGCAGTTACTTTACCAAGTAGTGGTACTTCAGTTATTGTATCATTGTTTACTTCATATTCATTTTTTACTAATATTTCAATAGTTCTGTTTTTACTGTCTTCTTTTCTAATATATCCTTTTTTTTCAAGATTATTTAAGTGTACTTGCACTGTTGCAGTACTTGATAGGTCCATTTCTTTACATAATTCTCTAACAGTAGGCGCAAATCCGTGACTAACAACATACTGTTTAATTTTATCTAATAATTTTTCTTGTTGTGAAGTTAATTTTTCCATAAAATCCCTCCATTAACTTGTTATTTACATTTTAGCATACAATAATATGTTTGTCAAACAAAAATTCGATTTTCATATTGACAACGAACAGGTGTTCGTGATATGATTATAACACAGAAGGGATGGTTATATGATTTATTATACTGTAAAAGATATTGAAATAATAACGGGATTAGATGAAGAGGAAGTTATTATTATAATAAAGCGACTGAATGAAGAAATTAAAGAAAAATTTGAAAGAGTAGGTAAGAAGCCACTTTTATTTGACAAAATGATAGAAAGCAAATATTTTTTAAAAAAGTTTAACGATTTAAACATAGGAGGAATTTATTTATGAAAGAAATGTTAAAAAGTAAAATGATTTGGTTATTTATTATTATGGTATTAAGTATGAATTTTTTTATAACACCCGATACCTCTTTAGAGGATAATACTTCTAATTATGATTATGCATATATAGAAAAATAACTTTAGAAATTCTAAAGTTATTTAAATAGGTTATCGATCTTAGAATCGATTTTTTTTGTTATGTTTTTCTTTATTTTATTTTTAGCTTTTTTTGATATTTTTTTTCTATATGTTTTACTAAATATACAAATGATAATTATAAATACTATTATTAGTATTATACTTGTGTAGTCATATTTATCTTCATTCCAGATATTTAATTTATTTAGTTTAGCATCTGCTTCTAAAAGCTTTAAGTTATCTAAATATTTATAATCACCATATATGTATTTTACTTCAGCTAATCCTTCTTTTACTAAATCTTCTTGAAGTAATTTATCATCTATAAATACCCAAACTAAATGTCTATCATATTTATCAAATTTATCAGAATTTTCATCATATTCTATTTCTATTTTCTTAGCATTTTTTAATTTACTACATGTATAGCTACTAGCTTCTTTACCATATGGTTCAATAATATTTGTAGATTCTGGTGTATCTATAGCTAAAAATCTTGCTTTAATTTTTTCATTATCTAAATTAAACCAGGCTGTATCGCCATCTACACATTTATTTAATGTAACTTCATACTTTGTGGCATTAATATAACTACTAAATGAAAAAAATAATATAAAACATAATACAATTTTTTTCATTATTTAGCACTCATTTTTATATTCGCAATAATATGCATAGTATTCATCATATGTAATACCTTCATCATGTACTTTTGTTGCAAGACTAACACCTAAATATCTATAATGCCAAGATTCATAATTATATCCTGTTATATCTTCTTTATCTTTAGGATATCTTAAAATAAAACCGTATTTATATGAATTTTCTTGTAACCATTTAAATTCACTACTATTTTCAAAATCATTTCCGATAGTGTCATATGTTACTATATCAAGAGCAAGTCCTGTTTGATGTTCTGAAAATCCTGGACGTGAAGCATATTCATCTGATGAATTATCATATTCTTCACTTTGTTCTTCCATAGTTCTATATGATGAGTTAACTAATAAAGTATTACCAGCTTCTTTTGCTTTCTTCCACATTTTTACGTATGCATCATATACTTCTTTTTTTGTAGAATGACCACTATAAGCATACCAATTTGAAATACTAACTATATCTGTTGGTTCATAATCGTTTGGTAAATAATTATATTTATTTACCAACATAGCATTACCTTTAGAAATATCAGTTTCTTTAGTATCTTCATAAAAATCTTTATTAGTATTAACATTTACTTTGCTAATAACTTTAGAAATATTAGTTTCCTTTTTTGTATATTCTAAGTATTCCTCTAAATTATTTGGAATATAATATTTTTGTGTTAGTATATCACTTAAATATTTATTGTATTCTAAAGATAGTATTTTTTTTATTTCATCTTTATTAGTATTTTCAATAATTATACTAATTTCATCTTTGCTATATCCTAATTTTTTTAAATCATGTTTAGTTGAATCTATTCCCTGTATTAGTTTAATAATAACTATTAATAATAATGCACATATTACAACTGCTAACAATCTTTTTGCTTCTTTCTTTTTCATATTTTACCTACTTTCTATAGTTAAAATTATACTACATAAATTAGTTAAAGTCTAGTAAACAATTTTATGACATTTTTTTAATTTTATAAAATATATTTTAATAGGTGATTGAATTGAAAAAAATATTTATGATAGCATTTTCTGTTTTTCTATTAATACCATTTAATAGCGTTAAGGCATTAGAACTTGCTAAAAATGCATCATCTGTAATTGTAATGGAACCAACTACTGGAGAAATAATATATGAACGTGCTTCTCATGAAAGAAGACATCCAGCATCTATGACTAAAATTATGACAATGTTAATTGTTATGGAATCAATAGAAGATGGACTCATTTCCTGGGAAGATATGGTAACAGTATCAGAAAACGCATCAAGTATGGGTGGAAGTCAAATTTTACTTGAAACTGGGGAACAAATGAGTGTATATGATTTATTTAAAGGGCTTAGTGTTGCGAGTGGTAATGATGCAGCAGTAGCTTTAGCAGAAAAAATAGCAGGTAGTGAAGAAGAATTTGTAAATATGATGAACGAAAGAGCTAAAGATTTAGGTCTAGCTGATACTAATTTTAAAAATTGTCATGGACTTGATGATGCAAATCATTATTCTAGTGCTTATGATATGGCTATTATGGCAAGAGAACTAGTTAAACATGAAAAAATATTCGAATTTACTTCTATATATGAAGATTATTTAAGAAAAGGAACAGATAGATCATTTTGGTTAGTTAATACAAATAAACTAGTAAGATTTTATAAAGGAGTAGATGGCCTTAAAACAGGTTATACTAGTGAAGCAGGATTTTGTATTACAGCAACTGCTAAAATAAATGATATGAGAATAATAACTGTTGTAATGGGAGAACCTGATACTAAAACAAGAAATTCTGATGTAGCTAGTGTGTTTGATTATGTATATGCACAGTATGCTTTAAATAAAGTAGTTAAACAAGGTGATGTAATAGATACAGTAAATGTTAATAAAGGGAAACTTGATAAAGTAGATGTAATATCTTCTTTAGACGTTTCAAAACTATATAAAAAATCTGATGGTGTATCTGATATTACTTATGAAGCAGAAATATATGAAATAAATGCACCGGTAAAAAAAGGTGATGTAGTAGGTAAGTTAAAACTATCTAATGGAACAACTATAGATTTAACAGTAAAAGAAGATGTTAAAAAGGCA
>CAKPNP010000043.1 GCA_934169415.1 uncultured Bacilli bacterium | reverse complement strand
TATATACGAATGCTTAATAAGTATTCGAAAGATATAAACGGAGATGAAGTAGAAATGAAGTATAAAAGAGCTTTAAAGAACTTAGAAGATGATAATTTATTTGAACCCATGTTTACAAAAGAGGAAGATGAATTAAGACTAAGAAACTCATATAAAATCTATTATAAAGAATTGGGATTAAAAGAAGGCGAGAAAAAAGGAGAGGAAAAAAATAAAATTAAAACAGCTAAAGAGATGTTAAAAGATAATTTACCAATAGAACAAATATCAAAGTATACAGGTTTAACTATTAGTAAGATTAATAATTTGAGTAAACAATACTAAATTAAATTAAGAATATCAGGTTATAGCTTGATATTTTTTTAATATGATAAAAGATTATCTAAAAATATTTTTATTTTTTTTGTATATTTTTATAAATTTATAATCATTATTAATTAGGTGAAGATATGAAAAAATTAATTTTAGTAATTATTTTAATAATTGGTTTTTATATGATGATAGGTCATGCAGCAAGTTTAGTAATACCAGCTGATGCATTAAGAATAAGAGTAATAGCTAATAGTAATTCTAATTATGACCAAGAAGTTAAAATGATTGTAAAGGATAAAATACAATATAAACTATATGATTTACTTAAAAATACTAAAGGAGTTAATGAAGCAAGAACATTAATAAAAGATAATTTAAATAATATATCAAATGATATAGAAGAAACATTAAAACAGCTTAATTATGAATTAGGATATGATGTTAATTATGGTTTAAATTATTTTCCAGAAAAAGAATATAAAGGTACAACTTATGAAGAAGGATATTATGAATCACTAGTTATTACTTTAGGTAGTGGTGAAGGGGATAATTGGTGGTGTGTTTTATTTCCTCCTTTATGTTTATTAGAAGCGGAAGATTCAGATGATGTAGAATATACATCTTATGTTAAAGAGTTAGTAGATAAATATTTATAAATATTATGTACTTCTTTTTTTTTGAAATATAATGTATAATTAAATTGGTGGTTTTATGCAAAATGTGTATGATGAGTTATTGAATGTTTATTTTAAACAAAATGATACAGTAATTGTAGGTGTATCGGGTGGTCCTGATTCTATGTGCCTTTTACACATTTTACAAAGAGTAAGTAAAGTATTAAATTTAAAAATAGTTGTAGCTCACATAAATCACAATTCAGGAAGACCTGGTCAAATTCTAGATTTAGAATTTGTAAAAAAATATTGTAAAGATAATAAATTAATATTCGAATTATATACGATTGATGATTATAATAATAACAATTTTGAAATGGAAGCAAGAAATGAAAGATATAAGTTTTATAATTCATTAGCAATTAAGTACAATTCTAAATATATTCTAACAGCGCATCATGCAGATGATTTAATAGAAACTATACTTATGAGAATATCTAGAGGTTCTACTTTAAAAGGTTATAGTGGATTTGAACGTGAAACTAAGTATAAAAATTATACTATCCTAAGACCTCTTATTACTGTTACCAAAAATGAAATATATGAGTATTTAGATGATTATAATTTAAAATATAGAATAGATGAATCTAATTATACAGATGAACATACAAGAAATAGATATAGAAAATATATAGTACCAGAATTAAAAAAAGAGGTAAAAAATTTACACACTAAGTTTTATAAGTTTAGTAAAACATTAATAGAAGCTAATGAATATATTGATTCTATGGCCAAAAAAATATATAATGATGTCAGTCCATCAAATATAATAAATATAGATAAATTTAATCTTCAAGATAATGTCATAAAGTTAAGAATAATATATTTGTTACTTTGTAATATATATAGAGATGACATTTTATATATAAATGACAAACATGTAGAAGAAATACTTAATTTAATATCATCTAGTAAACCTAATATATATATATATTTACCTAAAGGCATTAAAGCGGTAAAAGAATATAATAGTTTTTATTTAGAACAAATAAATACTAATGAAAATTATTTATATGAATTAAATGAGTTACTAATATTACCTGATAATAAAAAAATAGAAAAAATTAATTCTTATGAAAAAGATGGTAATGACGTATGCAGACTTAATTCAAAAGATATTACTTTACCTTTATATGTTAGAAATAAAAAAAATGGTGATAAAATATATGTAAAGAATATGGATGGTTCAAAGAAGGTTAAAGATATATTTATAGATTCTAAAATACCTAAAAATAAAAGGGATATATATCCAGTGGTAGTAGATTCTAACAATAATATAATTTGGATACCTGGATTAAAAAAATCTAAATTTTGTTTAGAAAAAAATGAAATTTGTGATATAATACTTAAGTACTATTAAAGGAGGCATATAATGAACAAAAAAGAAATTAAAAAAGGGATTATTTCATATTTTGTTTTATTTGGTTTAATGTTAGTTATTTTTTATTTATTTACACTTTCTAATAATAAAGTAAATAAATTCTCATACGATGAATTCATTAATCATATGAACAATAATGAAATACAAGAAATAGTAATAACACCTAGAAATTCACAAGGCGTATATGAAATTAGAGGTAGTTTAAAAACATATTCAAATAATGAATCATTCTATCTTAAATTACCACTTTCAAATGAAGTAATATCAAAAATATTAGCTGGTGAAGAAACTTATGATTTTAAATCAACAACTTCATCAGATCCAGCAAGTTCTACATTGTTACAATTCTTAATAAATGTAGTTCCAATGTTAATTATATTAGGAGTAGGATTTTATTTAGTTACAAAACAAATGGGCTCTGCAAATAAATCAATGGATTTTGGTAGAAGTAAAGCTAGATTAAATGAAGAATCTAATAAAATAACATTTAAAGATGTAGCAGGATTAGAAGAGGAAAAAGAAGAGGTAAAAGAGTTAATTGACTTCTTAAAAGAACCTAAAAAATTTACAAGATTAGGAGCTAGAATACCTAAAGGCGTACTTTTAGTAGGTCCTCCAGGAACTGGTAAAACATTACTTGCTAAAGCAGTAGCAGGAGAAGCTAATGTTCCATTTTACTATATAAGTGGTTCAGAATTTGTTGAATTATTTGTAGGTGTAGGTGCATCACGTGTAAGAGATATGTTTAAACAAGCAAAACATAATGCACCATGTTTAATATTTATAGATGAAATAGATGCGGTAGGTCGTCAAAGGGGTACTGGTTTAGGTGGAGGTCACGATGAACGTGAACAAACTTTAAACCAATTATTAACTGAAATGGATGGTTTTGGTGCATCAGAAGGAATAATAATAATAGCTGCAACTAATAGACCAGATGTTTTAGATCCAGCACTTTTACGTCCAGGTAGATTTGACCGTCAAGTTCAAGTTAACTTACCAGATGCTAAAGGAAGAGAAGAAATCTTAAAAGTTCATGCTAGAGGTAAGATTTTTGATAAAACAGTTAGTTTAAAAAATATATCAGAACGTACTGTAGGCTTTTCAGGAGCAGATTTAGAAAATTTATTAAATGAAGCAGCATTACTTGCTGTTCGTAGAAATAAAGAAAGCATTTCAATGTTGGAAATAGATGAAGCACATGATAGAGTTCTTATGGGACCTGCTAAAGTTTCTAAAAAATATACTGAAAATGATAAAAAACTAGTTGCTTATCATGAAGCAGGTCATGCTGTATTAGGTATTAAATTAGACGGAGCTAATGATGTTCAAAAAATAACTATTATTCCACGTGGTTATGCTGGTGGGTATACAATGATGTTACCTAAAGAAGAAAGATTTACGGCAACTAAACAAGAACTACTAGAAAGAATTACCGGTTTACTTGGTGGACGTGTAGCAGAAGAATTAATATTCAATGAAGTTACAACAGGTGCTCATAACGATTTTGAACAAGCTACTAAAATTGCTAGAGCTATGGTTACTGAATATGGTATGAGTAGTTTAGGTCCAGTTCAATTAGAACAAAATGAAGGTAGTGTTTTCTTAGGTAGAGATTATAACAAATCTAGAAATTTTTCTAGTCAAGTAGCATATGAAATTGATCAAGAGATGAGAAAAATTATAGATGAATGTTATAAAAACGCAGTAAAAATAATAAAAGAAAATAGAGACTTATTAGATTTACTTGCAAATACATTAATTACTAAAGAAACATTAACGAAAGAAGAAATAGAATCTTTAGTTAAATATGGTAAAATAACACTAGAAGAACCTGAATCTTTAGAAGATTTAAAAAAGAAAGCTAAAGAATTAAAGATTAAAGGTTATACTAAAATGACTAAAGAAGAATTAAAAAAAACTATAGATGAAACTAAATAATCTATAGTTTTTTGTTGAAAAAAATAATATAAGATGTTAAAATTATTATAGTAGAGGTGCATATGAAAAAAGGATTTACATTAATAGAATTAATATCAGTAATAATTATAATAGGAGTAATAGCATTAATATCAGTACCAATAACTAT
>CAKPNP010000042.1 GCA_934169415.1 uncultured Bacilli bacterium | reverse complement strand
ATTGGTGTTGCAATTAAAGCTATTACTGCTAGTATTATTATTACTGCAAGTAGTTCTATTAATGTAAATCCTTTTTTCATATTTTTTACAACTCCTTTATTATAACTATTGAAATATTATCATATTTTATAATATTATTCAATAATTTTTATATAATAAAAAGAGTTCATTATATGAACTCTTATATATTCTCATCTCTTAAACTTTCTAATATGTTTTCCTTTTTAATTTTACTAGAAGCATAATAATTACATAATATAACAATTATAAATACAGCTATAACACATATTAGAATACTATTCCATGGTATCAATAAATTTTCAAACGTTGTAACATCACTTAATGTAATATGAAATAATAATATTATTAAAAATGAAGTTGGAAGAGCATAAATTAAAGATTTTAATCCAAAGAATAAACTTTCAAAGAATAATATTTTATTAAATCCTTTAGGTGTTAGTCCAACACTTCTTAAGATTGCAAATTCCCTTCTTCTTAATTGTATACTTGTATTTATAGTATTAAGTACTGATGTTACTCCTATTAATGTTACTAAACTAACAAAACCGTATAATAATATTTTTATTACTATTATCATATTTGTTATCATTTTAAGATCATCTTTAACATTATAATAATATGCATGTATTTTACTAGTACCATCAAGTTCTTCTACACTTTTTTTAACGCTATCTAACTTATCACCTTTTAGAACAATTGAAATATCACTATTATTATAATTATCTAAAGGATAGATAATTATTAAAGTAGCGGAGCCACTATATTCTAATCCGTAAGGAAGAGTTGTAGTTAAATAAAAATTATTGTATGTTTTTTCTACTGGTGTTTCCAAAGAATTATCTAACACGCTAATATTACTAATATTATCTAATAAAGTATAAGACACTTGTTTTCTTGTATTACTACTATATTTAGTAAATTCAAGTTTATTTATAACAATCATTTTATCTTCTTTTAAATTTAATTGTTTTAAATAATTATTATAAGATTTTCTATCAAGTCCAACTAATTGGACATTTGTTATTTCTGCAAAATCAGTACTTTTTCTATATTTTTCATTATAAGTAAAATTTTTATTACTAATAATATATGATTCCATTTTATATATTGCATATTCTTTAACATTTTCGTCATTTATTATATTTTTAACTGTTTTACTTAATGTTTCATTTGAGTCTGTAGATAAATCGAATGGTGGTAGTATAATGTTAATAGATGCATCATAACTTGGAAAATTAACCATATCAATGCTACTTTCAAGACCATACTTAATAAGTGAAGAAAATGAAACAAACAAAACTATACTTATAAAAAGTGATACGATTGTTACTCTATATTTTTTCTTGTTTCTTTTAATGTTTTTATATGCAATTTCACCTTCTATACCAAATATTTTATTAATAAATTTAGGTGTTTTAATTTTTTTAGAATTAATCTTAATATCATCATTTTGTCTTATTGCTACAATAGGAGATATTCTAGATGCCATTCTAGCTGGCAAGTAAGCTGATATTAAAATAGTTATAATAATAAATATTATTGGTACTATTATAAATATTGGATAAGTTACTAGTTCTAGATTAAAACTGAATGCATTAGGAAGTAAAGTATTTACAATTTTAATTACTATGCCAATGCCTAAATAACTACTTAAAATACCAAGTGGTATACCAATTAATGCGACTACAAAAGCTTCAAAAAACACAGTATATTTTAATTGTTTTCTAGTTGCACCTATACTAGAGTTAAGACCAAATTGTTTTTTTCTTTCCATAACAGAAATAGCAAACGAGTTATATATTACTATTATACATGCTATAGAAACAAGGGTTAAAATAATAGATATCATATAAAATAGTGTTGAAGTTATATTATCATACTTACTTACTCCATACATTGATAAAAGTTCATCATTATAATTTACTTTTTCATATATCCCATCTATTTTTTGATAACCTAAATTAGATGCTATAAGTTCTGTATTTTTATAAGTATCCTTTACTTTTTTATATTTAATGAAAACACTTAGTGATTCTGAATCAAAATTTGTTGTAAAAATACTATATCCAGGAGAATCGTATGATTCATAACTATCTCTTGATACTATACCAACTATAGTAAATTCATAATTTTTAGTGTCAATTAATTTTTCGTCTTTTACGCATTCATCACTATCGCAGTTCATCATATAACCTGAATTATCATCTATTAGAGTACCATCCAAATAAGCTCTTTTACCTACTTCTAATTTGATTTTATCTCCTACTTTATAGTTAAGTCCACCATTAGAAAAAATATGTTTAGATATAACTATTTCACTAGAATTATTAGGTAGCCTACCACTAATTAACTCTAAATGATCAAAATAATTGTTTGATACAGAATATAATTTTAAATATGGTTTATATTCATTATCACTATCTACATTTGCAAAACCAATACTTGATTTATAAAAATAACTAGATATATTTTGATTTTTTGATATAAAATCTATTTTTGATGATGGAATATTAATACTTGCATAATAATCTCCTGTTTCATCTTTTATCATTTTAATTGAATTATCTAAAACAGTAGAAAACAAAAGACCTATTCCACACATTAAAGCTGTCGATAAAATAATTCCTATTATAGTAACAATAGTTCTTTTTTTATTTTCAAGTAAATGTTTTATAGTTAATTTATTTAATATTTTCATAAGTTTTCATCACTTTCAATTCTACCATCTTTTATAGTTATAATTCTATCAGCCTTTAAAGCTAGAGAATGGTCATGCGTAATCATTATTATTGTTTGTTTATATTTTTTATTAGAAAGCTTAAGTAAATCCATTATTTCTAAAGAAGCCTTACTATCCAAATTTCCTGTTGGTTCATCGGCTAAGAGAATTGAGGGATGGTTCATTAAAGCTCTACCAATCGATACCCTTTGTTGTTCTCCACCTGATAACTCATTAGGTAAATGATTAATTCTTTTACTTAATCCTAATGTATCTATTAACTCTACTAAATATTTTTCATCTGGCTTTTTATTATCAAGCAAAATTGGTAATGTCATATTTTCTTTTACATTTAATATAGGAATTAGGTTATAAAATTGATATATTAAACCTACTTGCCTACGACGAAATATGGCTAAATTTTCCTCATTTAATCTATATACATCTGTATCTTCTACATATACTTTGCCACTGGTTGGTCTATCTACTCCACCTAATATATGAAGAAGTGTTGATTTACCACTTCCACTAGATCCTACTATGGCAACAAATTCTCCCTTATTAACACTAAAACTAACATTATCTAGTGCGACTACTTTAGTATCATTTTTACCATATACTTTACATAAATTTTCAACTTTTAAAATTTCCATATAATCACTCCTCAATTAAAATTATATTACATTATTATTACAATAAAATGAATAAAAAGTGACAATTTTGTCACTTATAAAATTTTAATATAAAAATAGTAGAACTATCATTTGTTTTAACCTCTATTATACCATTAGATTTTTCCATTATTTTTTTAGACATATTAAGTCCTATCCCAATACTATCAGATTCTGAATTTCCTTTATAAAATCTTTCAAAAATATGAGGTAAATCCTCTTTTTTTATACAAGGACCATTATTTTCTATAGTAATGGAAGTATATAAAGGATTTGTACTAGACTTAATTATTATAGTATCTTTAGTATGTTCAACAGCATTTTTTACTATATTTAATATAGCTTCTTTTACCCAATTAACATCAACATTTAAACTAGCGTTTTTTAAATTATATATAACGTTAATATTTTTAAGTTCTATTAGTTCCTGTATTGGTTCAATCGATTTAGTTACTAAAGTACTTATCTTAACAACTTCACTATTAAATTTTACCATTCCACTATCAAGTCTAGATATTTTTAAAAGTGAGGAAATTAACCATTCTAATCTTTCTAATTGCTTTTTATTTTTGAGTGCGAAATCATGTCTTATTTTTTCATCGTTTTCATTAAGCAATATATCATTAATCATATACATACTAGTTAGTGGTGTTTTTACTTGATGTGATATATCCTCAAGCAATTCTTCTAAATACTTTTTTTCTTTTAATAATAATTCACTTTGTTCTCTTAATTTAACAGTCATTTTATATGTATCATTTTTTAGATTACTAATATCTCCCTCTAAATAATCTTTTATATCTACTTTATAATTTCCTTCTAATATATCATTCATATATAAATCTATTTTTTTAATTTTTTTATAATTATTTTTTATAAAAACCATATTTACTGTAAACATTAATATAAAAAATATTGATAATGAAGCCACATTATATAAAATTATCTTATTTAAATAATCATTAGATACTGAATTCATATTATTTAAATTATATTTTGATAATACATTATTACCTAATTCGTAATTATCTTTTATAAGAATACTATCTATAACATCACTTTCTAAATCAGGATATTTTTCTAATATATTTCCAACTATGTATGAGTTATTTAAAACTATATTTTTTAAAGATATTTTATATAAACTAACTGATATAAAAATATTAATGATTATCATAGATATAAATAAAATAATTTCTAATAAAATCAAATTTCTAATTTCTTTATTTTTCACGATACCACCATGTAGATTATACCATATTTAAAAAAAATATGATATGTAAGTTTATTTGATAAATTATTACTTTAAATTTATTATTTCTTTTATAGCTAATCCTGTATACTTTGATATTTGTTCTAATGGCAAACTATCTTTTAACATCTCTTTAGCTGTTTTAATTTTAGTCTTTTCTTCTCCTTCTTTTAATCCCAATTCTTTATAATGGATTTTATATGAGTTTCTTAGTCTTAATTCATCTTCTTCTTTTGTAAACATAGGTTCAAATAA
>CAKPNP010000041.1 GCA_934169415.1 uncultured Bacilli bacterium | reverse complement strand
TAAAATCCTTTTTTTTAGAGAAACTTTTTTCAAAAAATGCAAAAAAACAAGAAAAATTAATTTCTTGTTATCTAATTATTTATTTTCCCTACAATTCCGTATATCAATTTAGTATCGATTTTTTCATTTGAATAATTTAAACAATCTAAATATTCATTTTCTAAATCTTTAAAATCTGATACCTTAGAAGAATAGAATGTTGCTATTAAATCGCCTACTTTAACATAATCATTTATCTTTTTATTTATAACTATACCAGCAGTATAATCTATTTGATCTTCCTTAGTTAGTCTTCCAGCTCCAAGCGATACACTAATTTTGCCTATTCTTTCAGTATCCATACTATTTATATATCCTTCTTTTTTGGAATAAATTTTATATTCATAAGTAGGATTATCAAATTCTAATACTCCACCTTGTCTAGACACTAATTCTTTAAATTTTGCATAAGCCTTACCACTATTTATCGAATTTATTACCATTTTATACGACTCATTAAATGAAATATTATTAGTTATAGAATGCATTAAAGTAGCTATATATATTGATACCTCTCTTAAATCACCAGGACCTTTATTATTTAAAACATCTATTGCTTCTTTTACTTCTAAAATATTTCCTATATTATTTCCAAGAGGAATATCCATATTAGTTAGTAGTGCTACCGTATTAATATTAAAACTCATTCCAATTTTAACCATTTGAGTGGCTAACTTTTTAGCACTTTCTATATCTTTCATAAAAGCACCCTTACCTACTTTAACATCTAAAACTAAGTTTTTAGCTCCACTTGCTATTTTTTTGGACATTATACTAGATGCTATTAAAGGTATACTAGAAACAGTAGCTGTAACATCACGTAAAGCATATATTTTTTTATCTGCTAAAGCAATAGAAGATGATTGTCCGATTAGTGCTATATTAATATCACGTACCTGGTTTATAAATTCATCTTTCGTTAGTGATATATTATAACCTTTAATAGATTCTAGTTTATCTACTGTTCCACCAGTAAAACCTAGACCTCGACCACTCATTTTAGCTACTTTATCACCTAATGATGCTACTATTGGAGTTACAATTAAGGTTGTTTTATCTCCAACACCACCTGTTGAATGTTTATCAACAGTATTATTAAACATAGATAAATCAATTCTATCACCACTATTAAGCATATAATAAGTTAAATAGTTAATTTCATTATCATTCATCCCATTAATACAAATAGCCATAAGCAACGCAGACATTTGATAATCAGGAACATTCCCATTTGTATAATTTTCTACTACAAATTTAATTTCTTCCTTAGTTAATTCCTGTCTATTTTTTTTCTTTTCGATTATATCAAACATTCTCATGTTATTTCTCCAATTCAAATGAATGAGGTAATAATTCTTCTAATGTATATACTTTAGTTTCTTTATTATTTGATACATATATTTTAAAATCTTTACCACAAAATTCACTCATAAACTGTCTACATACACCACATGGTAAGCAGTATGAATTAGTATCAAGAGTCCCACCTACTATAGCAATTGATGAGAATTCTTTTTCCCCTTCACTTATTGCTTTTACGAAGGCAGTTCTCTCAGCACAACAAGTTGGCGAATATGCACTATTTTCTATATTACATCCTTTATATAATTTACCACTTTTTGTTATAAGCGCTGCTCCAACTTTAAAATTTGAATATGGAGAATATGAATTTAATCTTGCTTCTTTTGCATAATCAATTATATCTTTTTTTAATATTTCATTTTTAAAACTTTTAGCATCTATATCATTTTTTATATCAAATATATCTAGAATTGTTTTACCTAAATCCTTAAATCCATGTCTTATACCGATATTAACTGGTTTAATATTCTTACCATATACTATCATTGGAACATATTCCCTAGAATGATCAGTACTTGGAGTTGATGGATCACATCCATGATCAGCTGTTATCATTAATATATCAGATTCTCTCATATCTTTAATAAAACTAGTTAACCAATTATCGAAATATGACATTGCATTAGCATATCCATCAACATCATTTCTGTGTCCATATAACATATCAAAATCAACTAAATTAACAAAGCATAAGCCATTAAAATCTGTATTTTGTATCTCTTTTGTTTTATTTAGACCATCGTCATTTCCAGTAGTTCTTATAGCACGAGTTACACCAGAAGATGCAAATATATCAGATATTTTACCTACTGCTATTACATCTAAATTATTATCCTTTAAATAATTTAAAGTATTATATTTAGGTACTAATGAAAAATCATGTCTGTTAGGAGTCCTTGTAAAGTTACCATTAGTTCCTACAAATGGACGGGCTATAACACGACCTACAGCTAAATCATCTTTTAATAATCCACGTGCTATTTCACAATATTTATATAAAGTTTCAAGTGGAACTACATCCTCATGGGCTGCAATTTGAAAAACTGAATCTGCTGATGTATATACAATTGGATATCCTGTTTTCATATGTTCTAATCCATAATCTTTAATTACCTCAGTTCCAGAATATGGTTTATTGCATAACACTTTAGTTCCTATAGCAGTTTCAAATTGTTTAATAAAATCTTCTGGAAATCCATTAGGGAAAGTAGGCATAGCAACTTCACTTACTATTCCCATCATCTCCCAGTGACCTGTAGTAGTATCCTTACCTTTAGATAACTCTTGCATTTTTCCGTATGCAGCTATTGGATGACTGATAGGTGTTCCAACACCTACACCATCTATATTATATAATCCCATATTTTTAAGATTTTCTACATGATACATACTAGATTTAGTAATAGCTCTTAAAGTATTACTACCAGTATCATTATATAAAGAAGCATCAATACTTTCGCCAACACCAAAACTATCTAAAACTATTAAAAATATTCTTCTCATTTTATTCCTCCAATTTTAAAGCAGAATTAAGCGCTAATTCAATCATTTTTGTAAGTCCTTTTTCTCTATCTGTTGAACTTACTACATTTTTATCAAATTTTGAATCTGATACAGTAAGTATACAACTAGCTTTTTTATTTAAGCTTTTAGCAATATAAAATAATGCAAATGCTTCCATTTCACTAGCAATAATATCTTTAGGTAATCTTTCTAAAAACTTACTAACATCCTCCATATATAAATCAAATACTTCGCAACAAGCAGTTTTACCTATTTTTAAATCTATATTATTATCTTTAGCTGTATCAATAATTATATTATTTAAATATTCATCTGATTGGATTTCATGAACATTTTTATTATTGAAAGTATAAGCAAAATTACCTTCATTATAACTAGAAGTTGAAAGTATTATATCTAGTAATTTTATATCCTTATCATTACTTCCACAGGAACCTATTCTTATTATATTTTCTACATCAAAATAATGATATAATTCATAACAATAAATACCCATACTAGGCATTCCCATAAAAGAAGTAAATACAGTTATTTTCTTACCTTTATAATATCCTGTATAAGCTAAGGCACCTCTTATATCGTTAACTAATTTATAATCAGTTAAATATGTTTTGGCTATAAATTCAGTTCTTCTAGGATCTCCTGGCATTAACACTGTTTTAGCAATATTATCTTTTTCACATTTAATATGTGGTGTTTCTATCATATTATCACATCCTAATTATAGTATACCATGTTTATAAAAAATTAAATTAAAAATTAAAAAAACAAATCAAAACTTTACATTTGATTTGTCTATTATAATTACAGGGGGTAACCCAAAAAGTTATCTAAGAACAGCACGGACTGAGTAGCTACTGTAGGCATGACCGTGGGTGTTGTAGAATGCAAGAGCACCGGCATTCGTACCATTGCTACAAACACCGCCACGCAAGAACCATGGACCGCTAGAGTAAACGAAATTCTTATAATCTCCATTCCATCCTTTTGTTTCAGTTGTTGCATCTCCTAAATGATATCTTGTATAATCACTATTACTTGTTCCATATTTATAGATATCATAATACTTAGACTCTGGGAATGATACACCAGTTGTTGTAGTTCCATCATTTAAATTTTTACCATTATATCCCGAGTTGTATTGAGTATTATATCCGCTTGCGGGAACATTACTATTTAAACTATCTTCCATTACTCCCATCACATATTCCCATGAACACCCGCTCATATCATAGATTCCACTTATATTTCCTGTTGTACTAGCTAAATATCCAATACTTGTATTATATTTATTTTCACATCCATTATAAGAAGTTCCATTTTCTACACTTGCAGCACACCCTGTTATAAAAGTATTACTATTATTTATTCTTACTTCATTTAAACCTTGTCCATATATTGAAGTAGTAAGATATGTAATTGCTCCCCACTCTATATTTTTTAACATAGCAGCATTTGTTGATAATTTTTGTGTTGTTAAAAATAATGTACTTACATTTTGATTTCTTAAACTTTCTACATTTGGTTTTATTGTTGGATTTGTTGTATCACCGGTTAGTTCAAACTTTCCTACCCATATTCCATTTAATTCAGTATCTCCAAATGTAAATGCTGGATGTGTTAACCAACTATCTTTTGTTGTACCATTTGATTTTGTAGTATCTTTACTTTCAAATGTTATATTTATTAATTGTTTTGTTGTTGCATTAGTTCCATCATAGAATATTTGGTATTTATATCTTGGTATCCATACATAATATGCTTTTATATTATTTTCTTCTATTGTATCTCCTACCTTATATGTATCATTACCATTTAATAATACTGCATTTGCCCATGTCTTATTTGTATAATTATACCATTCACTATATATATCTGCTTTCTTTACAGTTCCACCATTTTCTATTACCACTGGTACTAAGTTATCTTTTAGTTCTGGATCTGCTCCATTTAAAATACTATCTTTATATACTACTTTTATTTTACAATTATTAATATCATCAGATTCTGTTAAATCTGCATCTTCATAATTCTTAGTAAAACATACTTTATCATATACTACTGAAAGTGCTATTTCTCCTTTATCATTTATATAAACAGTTCCACTATCTGGCTTACTTCCTGATACATTTATTTTATATATTAAGTTCCCACTTAATGATTTATTTTCATCAAGTAGGCTTTCCATATAATATAATTTGGCTGAATCTAAAAGTCCGTATGCTGAATCTTTATTAGCGCTCTTCCTTGCATTATCTACTACATTTAATACTATTGGTGTTGCAATTAAAGCTATTACTGCTAGTATTATTATTACTGCAAGTAATTCTATTAATGTAAATCCTTTTTTATTTTTCATATTTTTTACAACTCCTTTATTATAACTATTAAAATAGTATCATATTTTATAGTATTATTCAAGATAAAAAACTACCAAAATTTATTGATAGTTCATTATTTTTTATAACATCATTATTTGTTTTATGCTTAAACCCGTTATTTCAGAAATAAGATTAATATCTATTTTTTTCTTTAACATTTTCTTAGCAGTTTCCATTATTCCAGCTTTTCTGCCTTTTTTCTCGCCACGTTTTTCACCACGTTTTTCGCCACGTTTCTCACCGATTTCTTTAAATGTATTTTCCCATATCTTCTTTTCTTCTAATGGATC
>CAKPNP010000040.1 GCA_934169415.1 uncultured Bacilli bacterium | reverse complement strand
CATAAATCACCTCCTATAAGTTATATACGAAAAAAATCTCTAAAATCCTTTTTTTTAGAGAAACTTTTTTTAAAAAATGCAAAAAAACAAGAAAAATTACTTTCTTGTTATCAAATTAAGATTCTTTATAATCACATGATGAACATTTAATAGTTTTTCCTTTAACTAATAAGCTACCACAATTTGGGCATTTTCTATCTATTGGCATATCCCAATATGCAGTTTTACAGTCTGGATAATTATTACATCCATAAAAGATTTTTCCTCTTTTACTTTTTTTCTCAATTATTTTTCCATCACAATTTGGACAGTCAATAATCTCTTTTTCTTCCTTTTTTTCTTGTTTAATATATTTGCAACTTGGATAATTACTGCATGCTGTAAAAAAGCCATATTTCCCTTTTCTAATAACTAGTGGGCTACCACATTCTGGGCAATCTTCACCAGTTTTTACAGCTTCTTTTTTAGGTAATTTACTAAAAGCTTCTTTTACCTTTGGTTCAAATATAGTATAAAATTCATTTAATACTTTAGATTCTGTTTCTTTACCTAAAGCAATTTTATCTAAATCACTTTCCATATTTGCTGTATATTCTACATTTATTATATCAGGAAAACATTCTTGTAATTTATCAGTTATTTCAATTCCAACTGTAGTTGGTATAAATTTTTTATCAGATATAGAAACATAATCTCTAGATTTTAATGTTTCCATAGTAGTTGCATAAGTAGAAGGACGACCTATACCCAAATCTTCCATTTCCTTAATTAATGAACTTTCAGTATATCTAGCTGGAGGTTTAGTAAAGTGTTGTTCTTTAACTATGCTTGATGCTACTATAACATTAGAATTGTATTCATCAAAGGAAGGCAATATTGTTTCCTTTGTTGCCTCATAATCTTTATATACTTTTAGATAACCATCAAATGAAATTACTTGACCATTTATCTTAAATGTATAATCCCCATTTTTAAGTAATACAGTAGTATTAATAGTAATAGCATCTTTCATTAGAGAAGCTAAAGCACGATAATAAATTAATTTATAAAGTTTATATTCATCATTTGTTAAATATAATTTAACACTTTCTGGTGTTCTATTTATACTAGTTGGTCTTATTGCTTCATGTGCATCTTGTACATTTTCAACTTTAGAAGTAGTTTTAACATATCCAACGTATTCTTCACCATAATTATTTTTAATAAAACCATAAGTACTTTTTATAAATTCATCTGCTAATCTAATAGAATCTGTTCTCATGTAAGTAATTAAACCTACTGTTTCTTTTTCTAAAGATACACCTTCATATAATTTTTGAGCTAAGCTCATAGTTTTTTTAGCATTAAATCCTAATTTATTAGAAGCTTCTCTTTGTAATGTACTTGTAATAAATGGTGGATTAGATTTTTTATTTTTATTTTTCTTATCTATATTATCTATTGTAAATGAATTAGATAATTTACTTAATATTTCATCTGCTTCTATACTAGATTTTATTTCTACATCAGAATCTTTATATTTAATTAAATTAGCCTTAAAATCATCAAATAAAGCTTCGATAGTATAATATTCTTCTTCAATAAATGCTTCTATTTCTCTTTCTTTATCAACTATTAGTTTTAAAGCAACACTTTGAACACGTCCTGCTGATTTACCATCCGTTTTAGCTTGCATTAACTGACTTAATCTAAAACCGATTATTTTATCTAATATAAGACGAGTTTCTTGACTATTTACTAAATCATAATCTATTTTACGAGCATTTTCAAATGAAGAAGTAACAGCATCTTTTGTAATTTCATTAAATACTATTCTATCATATTTATCATCATTTAGTTTTAAAGCATCATATAAATGCCATGAAATAGCTTCTCCCTCTCTATCGGGATCGGTTGCAAGATATACAAAATCAGAATTTTTAACTTCTTTTTTTAATTCATTTATTACTTTTGATTTACCTTTTATAGCAACATAATCAGGTTTAAAATTATTTTCAATATCAACACCAAGTGCATATTTTCCTTTTTTTGATAAATTTCTTATATGACCTTTACTTGATAATACTTTATAACCACTGCCTAAGTATTTTTCTATGGTTTTACTTTTAGCAGGAGATTCGACTATAACTAAATTCAAATTAACCACCTCACTAGATACTTTATCACTATTTTAAACTTAAAGTCAATATTTTTATTTAGCTAAATTTTTAAGCTTTTTTATAACTTTCTTTTCAATTCTTGAAATATATGATTGACTAATTCCCAATATATCAGCAACTTCTTTTTGAGTTAACTCTTTATTTCCAAAAAGTCCATACCTCATACTCATTATTTCTTTATCCCTTTTATTTAATAAACTAATCTGTTCATATAATAATTTTTTTTCTGTTTCTTCTTCAAGCCCACGTGTAACTATATCAGCATCTGTCCCTAAAATGTCTTCTAGGTGTAATTCATTACCTTCAGCATCATAAGACAAGCTATCTTCAAAACTTACTTCACTTTTTCTTTTTTGATTTTTTCTTAAAAACATTAATATCTCATTATCTATACAACGAGATGCATATGTTGCAAGTTTTATATTTTTATCAAGCTTATACGTATTAACCCCTTTTATAAGTCCGATAGTTCCAATACTTACTAAATCCTCTAAATCAACTTTTGTATTTTCATACTTTTTAGCTAAGAAAACTACTAATCTTAAATTATGTTCTATTAATTTAGACCTAGCATAAGTATCACCTTCCATAGACTTTAATACATACATAACTTCCTCATCTTTTGTTAAAGGTCCAGGAAGTTTATCGGCACTTCCAACAAAAAATACTTCACCTGTTATAATTTTAATAATAAAATCTTTAATTTTTTGTATCATAGTCCCTCCAATATTTTTTTATTTAATAAACAATCTACACCATCAATCTTTATTTTATTATCAGTTATTGCAATTAGTACATTCCTAACTTCTTTATTATTTATAATTACCTTATCTGGTTTAAAACATTTTATAATACCACTATTATTAACTACTTTATAAGGTATATAAAAAAACTTAGAAACCGGTAATGGTTTATCCACTAATATTACAGGTTTTAAACTAACAGGATCAAATAAATTATTTCCTGTATCTAAAAATGCCTTATAATTATAACTTATATTATTAATAAATATAGATATATCATAATAACTATTGTAATTATTTTTTAGTATTTTTATCTGTTTTATATAAGTATATATAATAATTGGTGAAGTTATAACTAAAAATATAAAATTAATCGATAAACCATTGTTTATAAATATTAAACCAACTTGTTTATATGAAAACTCTACATTCAAAAAATATAACACACCACCTAAAACCATACTATTCATATATAAATATATAAAGTTTTTAAAAGTATAATTAAAATTTTTATAACCAAAAGATATAACAATCATAAGTATACTAATTATAATTTTAAATATAAAAAGTAAAAAACTAGATATATTTATAAACAAAAAAAGTATAGATAACCCACCAATAAAAGAACCAAACAAAATTCTATAAATACTTACATTTCTTTTTAATATAATAGAAACTGACAAAAGAAGAATAAAATCAAAAAAACAATTAAGAATCATTACTAAATCTACATATATTTTTATCCTATCACCTTCTTTTTTATATTATAAAAAAAATATCTAAAAAATTTTGTCATTTTGAAGATACTTTTTTATTTTTTTCTATTTCATTTTCAATGTGAATTCTTTGTACAATTGCAAGTGAAGTCATAAGACTTATTGCATATGTACCACCATAAGATAAAAATGGTAATGGTACACCAGTTAATGGTATAAGACCAAATAATCCACCTAAGTTTATAAATATATGCATAAATATATAACACGCTACACCAAGAGAAATATATTTATTTCTTAAATTATATGAATTTATGGAAATTTTTAATATTCTAAATAATATTATTATATAGGCTATAAATATAAAAGAACATCCTATTACACCATACTCTTCTGCTATAATAGAAAAAATCATATCAGTATGTGGTTCTGGTATATATGAATATTTTTGTTTACTTTTTCCTATTCCAACACCAAATAACCCTCCACCATTTATTGCAATATATCCATTACAAACTTGATAACCTGTCGTTTCATATTTAGAACATGGATTAAAAAATGAAAAACGAGCTTTCTGTGCTTCACTTAATACATATCCTTGTTTTAAATATAATAAACTAAGCCCCACTATAAATACAGAAATGCCTAAAACTATAGTTTTTAATTTATCTATCCTTAATATCGGACTAGATAAAAACATAATAGCAAATATAGACAACATAATTAAAGCACTACCTAAATCTTTTTGTAAAAAAGTTAAAATGGGTATTAAAACAACCATAACTAAAATAGTACCTATTTTTTCATATTTTCTTTTATCATTACTTCTTAAAATTTTATAATACTTTTCAAATAAAACAGCAGTATAAACGATTATTACAATTTTAGCAAGTTCACTAGGTTGTATTGTACCAATTCCAGGAATTGGTAACCAGTTTTTAGCCCCATTTACATCAACTCCAAATGGAAATATTAAAAGTACCAAAATAACAACAATTATATATCCTAACGGTATTAATTCCCTGTAAGCCTTTGTTTTTAAATTTAAAACTATAAAAGATACTATTACACCTATTATAATCATAATCAATTGTTTAAAAAAATAATAATATGTATCAACATCATATCTTACAACAGCCTCTCTAGATGATGCAGTTGTAATACTTAAAAGACCAAAAAGAAAAAATAAAATAGAAAAAAATAATAAAGGCTTATCCATTTTATTATATAACGATTTTATATTTTCTCTTATAGCCTTCATTCTATCACCTATATTAATAATATCACATATTTTAAATTTTTTAAATATTAAACTTATAACTAGGTAATTTTAATTAACATTTTTAGTTTTTGTAAATACAATATAGTAGCTAAGGAAAGGATGGTTTTATGTATTACTACGGTGGATACTCAGGATACGGTGCTCAACCTTATGGATATGGTAACACTGGATACGGATATGGTGCTGGATACGGTGCAGCTATAATATTAGTATTATTCATATTATTAGTAATAATAATAGGAGCACGTGCATTTGGTGGAAATCAATCTAACCAATGTCCTGGTAGATAGGAAGTTTTTACTTCCTTTTTTATTAAAATTATTTGATTTTTACTAAAAATGTGGTAAAATACTTTGTAGTCTTAAAGGAGTTGGTTATATGTTCAAAAAATTAGATATATTAGACGAAAAAGATAAAAGACTTAGAATGATAAGTAAGGATGCTACTTTCCCACTTAATAAAGAATATAAAAAATTAATACAAAGAGCAATAGATGAACTAACATATAGTCAAATTGAAGAATATGAAAAAAAATACAATTTACGTCCTGGTATGGGTCTCGCTTTTCCACAACTTGGAATTAACGAAAGAATTATAATAATAGTCCATGAAGTTGAAGAAGCAACATTTGATAATTATGTAGTTATTAATCCTAAAATTGTAAGTTATTCTGAGGAAATGATAGCTGCAGATGCTGGTGAAGGATGTTTATCTGTTAATCGTGATGTTGAAGGTCATATTCCAAGACATGCTAGAGTTACTATTGAAGGATTTGATGAAGACGGAAACAAAATAAGAATTCGTGCAAGAGAAGAACTTTCTATAGCTTTCCAACACGAAATTGATCATTTAAATGGTATTTTATTCTATGACAGAATAGACAAAAATAAACCATTCTATACTGAAGATGAAATGAGATTAATTTAATTAATCTTTTTTTGTATATAAAAACTGATAGAATTATTTTCTATCAGTTTTAATTTAAATATAACTATTTTAATACTAAGCGAAACGAATAACCACTGTAAGCACCACCAACGTCTCTAGCGAAAGCAAACGTACCTGATACAACACCAGCGTAATAAAGACCACCACGTACGAACCAAGGAATAGAAGTCTCAACGAAATTAGTGTTATCAGTTCCCCATGTGCTATGAAATCTTTGCTCGTTGTCACTATCTTTATAAGAATAAAATGGTCCTAACTCTCCTGTTGCGTCTCCTAATATTCTATTATTATAGCCTGTTATTGTACTACTAGATGAATATACATCAAAATATTTACTATCATAATTTGATATTGTTGAAACTGTAAATCCACTACTTCCTAATGTATTTTGTATGTATGATGCCATGTATTCCCATGCTCCACCACTCATATCATATATTCCACTTATATTTCCTGTTGCACTTGCAAGTACTCCTACTGGTGTATTATAAGTATTTTCACACCCATTATAATATCCTTCCGTATGATTTGTTTGTTCTTTTTTTACATAATTTAAAGCAGGTACAGTTGCTGCACATCCTGTTGTGTATATTGAACTATTATTTATTCTTATTTCTCGATTTATTCCATATTTTGAATGTGATAGATATGCCACTGCTCCCCATTCTGTATTCTTCATCATATGACTATCCATGGCTCTTTCATAATTATAAGCTAAATCAAACATTGTTTTAACATTTATATTTCTTAAGCTTTCTACATTTGGTAAGACATTTATATCTGTTGTAGATCCACTTGTTTCATATTTTGCTACCCATATTCCATCTAACTCTTCTGTTCCTAGAGTAAATGCTGGATGCGTTAGATAACTTCCTACTGCATTTCCAGTTGATTTAGATGTACTTTTACTTTCAAATACTATTTTTATTTCTTGTTCAGTACTTGTTGTTGGTTTTCCATTTATATATCCATTATAATTTCCTAAATTAAATATTTGATATTTATATCTTGGTATCCATACAAAA
>CAKPNP010000039.1 GCA_934169415.1 uncultured Bacilli bacterium | reverse complement strand
ACATAATAAAATACTTTTTCATACTTACATGTTCTAAATTTCATTTTTCACCTCCTATAAGTTATATACGAAAAAAAATTCTAAAATCCTTTTTTTTAGAGCAAATTTTTCAAAAAAATGCAAAAAAACAAGAAAAATTAATTTCTTGTTATCTTATTTTAATATGTGTTTCTCTTAATTGTAATTCGGTTACATCATTAGGAGCTCCCATCATCATATCAGAACCTGATGCGCTCATTGGAAAAGCTATTGTTTCTCTTATTGAAGACTCATCTTTTAAAAGCATCAACATTCTATCAATACCAGGAGCCATACCAGCATGTGGTGGAGCACCATATTGAAATGCTGTATACAATGATTTAAATTTATCTTTTATTGTATCTTCATTATAACCTGCCAGACTAAAAGCTTTTCTCATTATGTCCAAATCATGATTTCTAACAGCGCCTGATGCCATTTCAATACCATTACATACAAAATCGAATTGATAAGCAACTATATCTTCAATTTTAGAGTTATTTAAAGCATCAAGTCCACCTTGTGGCATGCTAAATGGGTTATGACAGAAATCATATTTATCTTCTTCTTCATTCCACTCATACATTGGAAAATCATTTATAATACAAAATTCAAATTTATTTTTATCTATTAAATCTAGTTTTCTTCCTAATTCGTCCCTTATAAGTCCAGCTAATTTAGGAGCATTTTTTCTATCAGCAATAAAGAATATTACACTATTAGGTTTTAGACCAGCTTTTTCTATTAATTCTTCTCTTTCATAGTCTTCTAAAAATTTATCAATAGGTCCTGCAAAAGTCATATCTTCTAGTACTTTAAAATATCCAATACCAGGCATTCCTATTGTCTTAGCATAATCTACTAATTCATTAAACCAAGAATTCGATTTATCTGCTATATCTAATACTTTTATAGCCTTAACTGTAACTCCTCTAAAAGGTTTAAATGAAGTATCAGAAAATACTTCTGTTACATCTATTATTTCAAGTGGGTTTCTTAAATCTGGTTTATCAGTACCATATTTTTCCATAGATTCTTTGTAAGAAATTCTTCTGAATGGTCTTTCTGATACTTCTTTATTACCAAATTTTTTAAATGTGTCATAAAATATTTCTTCACCTACATTTAATACATCTTCTTCTGTTGCAAAGGCCATTTCTAAATCTAATTGATAAAACTCACCATAAACTCTATCCGATCTTGCATCTTCATCTCTAAAACAAGGTGCTATTTGATAATATTTATCAAATCCTGAAATCATTAATAATTGTTTAAATATCTGTGGTGCTTGTGGAAGTGCATAAAATTTGCCATGGAATTTTCTTGAAGGAACAATAAAATCTCTAGCTCCTTCTGGAGATGATGCTGTTAAAATAGGAGTCTGTATTTCAGTGTGGCCTAAACTTTCCATTTTATTTCTTAAATATTTAATAACTTCTGATCTAAATAGTATATTATTATGAACTTTTTTATTTCTTAAGTCTAAATATCTATATTTTAATCTAACTTCTTCGCTAGATGAAGTTGATGTAACAATTTCAAAAGGTAAGACATTATTAGCTTTTCCTAAAACTTCTATACTAGAGACTAATACTTCAAGTGTTCCAGTATTTATTTTATCGTTATAATCTTCTAATGCTCTTTTTCTAACTGTACCTTTTAAAGTTACAGTGCTTTCTTTTGTAAGTCCTGAGAAAATAGAATCATCATTACTTACAATTTGAACTACATCATGTGAATCTCTTAAATCTAAAAATATAACACCACCATGGTCTCTTATATTTTCAATCCAACCAGCCAATCTAACTTCTTTACCGATTAGAGAATCATTTATTTCATCACAGTAATGATCTTTATATATGTTATTCATAATTACCTCTTTTCTAATTCTAACTTAATTATTTCTAAAGTTTTAGTTGGATTAGCTTGACCTTTAGTTTTTTTCATTACACTTCCAACAAAGTAATTAGCAACATAAGTTTTCCCTTCTTTATATTGCATAACTACACTTTCATTTTCATCTAATGCCTCATTAACTAATTTAGTTAGTAAAACATTATCATCAATTTGAGTCAAATGTTCTTCTTCTATAATCTTAATAGGATCTTTTTTTTCATCCATAGCTCTATATAATATCTTTTTAGCATTATTTTGAGATATTTTAGAACTATTTACTAATTTAATTATTTTTGAAAGCATTTGTGGAGTTATACCAAGTTCATTTATTCCAACCTCTAATTTTGACATTGATCCTAATAACACTGTTGTTATCCAGTTAGACGCATCTTTAGCTTCTACATCATACGATATAACACTTTCAAAATAATCTGCTATTTCTTTTTCTTTTATTAATACTAATGAATCATACTTAGATAAATTATATTCATCTGTATATGTTTTATATCTATCATATTGAAGTTTTGGTATTTCTTTTCTTATTTCTTCTAAATATTCCTTTGATATTTTATATTGTGGTATATTAGGTTCAACAAAATATTTATAATCTACTGCATCTACTTTTTCACGCATTGAATAAGTTTTTAAATCTTCAGGTGAGAATCTTCTTGTTTCTTGTATTACTTTTTCGCCACGTTCTAGTATTTCTGTTTGTCTTTTTATTTCATATTCGATAGCTAACTTAACATTATTAAATGAATTTATATTTTTCATTTCTACTTTTGTACCAAATTTAGTGTCAGTATCTTTCATTAAAGATACATTAACATCACACCTCATCTGTCCTTTATCACTTTTAGCTTCTGAAACATTACAATATACGAATAAACTTCTTAAATCTTCTAAAAATTGTACGGCCTCATCGCTTGATGATATACAAGGTTCTGTTACAATTTCCATTAATGGAATTCCTGAACGATTATAATCTATTAATGAGTAATTAGAATAGTGATCCAATGACGCTGTATCTTCTTCTAGATGTAATTGATGAATTAAAATTTTCTTTTCATAATCAGGCATAACTATAGTTAAATAGCCATTTCTTCCCATTGGTTTAGTAACTTGAGTAATTTGATAGCCTTTTGGTAAGTCGGGGTAATAATAGTTTTTTCTATCAAACATTATTACATCTGGATTTGTACAATTAAGTGCCATAGCAGTTTTTAAAGCTAATTTACAAGCTTGTTTATTAACTACTGGAATTATTCCTGGTAGACCTAAATCAACTGCAGATACATGAGTGTTTGGTAGTGGTGTATATGTATTTTTTGAAGCTGAAAAATTTTTTGAATTTGTTAGAAGTTCACAATGAACTTCAAGTCCTATAACTACTTTATACATTTCATCACCTTCCCATAACTTTTAAAATCTATTTTTTCTTCTATTTTATTTGCTATATTTAAAACTACATCATCTTCTCTTACTCTACCAGTTATATTTATAGCAACAGGCATATTATTAACCATTCCTGATGGAATTGTAATACTAGGATATCCGCCAAAATTACCAATTGCCATATGATTTTCAAGTATTAAATATTTATCTGATAATTTATCACTTGACGCTATAAAATCAGGAGCTACCCCACCACTTGCTGGCATTATAAGTGCATCATAAGTTCTAAATATTTCATTCATTTTATCAGTAATCATCCTTCTTACTCTACAAGCATTTAAATATAATTTTTCTTGATTTTCTTTTTGTAATATATATGATCCCAATACAAATCTACGTTTAATTAACTCTGAAAATCCTTCTGTTCTAGCTTTAAACATAATATCATCTATACTATCTGCTATTGGTCTTGGTCCAAACTGAATACCAGTTAAATTAGAATTATTACTAGTTGCTTCAGCACATGATATAGCCATATAAGTTGGATATATTGCTTCTAATAAATTAAGTGGAAATTCTACTTCTTCTACTATAACTCCTAATTCTTTAATTTTTTCTATAGTATCTTTAAAATTATTTAAAACACTAATTAATTCTTCATCAGATTTATCATAATGTTCTATATTACATACATCTTTAAAATAAAATAACTTTTTTCCTTTAATGTCATTATCTATTAGTTTAGAATACTCTTTATTATCATCTTTTAGACTTGTCATATCATAAGGATCATATCCTTTAATTATATTTGTTACAATACTTACATCACGAACACTTCTAGCAAAACATCCAACATGATCTAGGCTAGATGCAAAAGCAAATAAACCATATCTTGAAACTAAACCATAAGTAGGTTTAAATCCTACAACTCCTCCATATGCCGCTGGTTTCCTAATAGAATCTCCTGTATCAGAACCTATTGAAAATGAAACTATTCCAAGAGCTACACTTGATGCACTACCTGCTGATGAGCCACCGATTAATCTATTAGTATCCCAAGGATTTTTAACTATTCCATTATTTCCTGTTGTACCAGTTCCTCCCATAGCAAGTTCATCCATAGAGGTTTTCCCCACTAACACAGCACCACTATTTTTTAATTTTTTATATACAGTTGCATCATATACAGGAATATAATCTTTCAATATATTAGAACATGATGTAGTAAGTATCCCTTTTGTTGATATATTATCTTTTAAAGCATAAGGTATTCCATATAAAATCGAATTAGATTTTCTACATTTAAAATCATCTATTATAGTTACAAATGAATTTATACTATCTTGGTATCTATGAGCTAAAGAATTAGCATTATTAAATAACTCTTCTTTAGTTATATTTCCACTATCTAATTCTTTTCTTAAATCTGTTATTGATAAATCTTGATACATTATTCCACCACCTTTGGTACTTTTACTTGATCTTTACTAACACTTTTAGCATTCATTAATACTTCATCAACAGTTAGTTCGTCATTTTCTATAACTGCATCTTCCCTTAATTCAACATCTTCATTAATAAACGGAAAAAACATAGGTTCTACATTACTTATATTAGGAATATTACTAATCAAATCCATTTGTTTTAATATAGTATCAAACTCTTCTTGTAATGTAGAATACTGACTATCTTCCATATCAAACATCAATTTATTTGCATATTTTTTTAACTTTTCTTTTTCTATCATAAATTCCTCCATAATATAAAAATAGCACTCTTCCCATAAAATATGGGACGAATGCTATTTCCGCGGTGCCACCCAAATTATCAAATTAAATTTGATCACTTTGATGTAATTTGATAACGGTTTACTTCCGAATTATCCTACTTAGTTTCAGATAATTAACTCATGGGCGTTACACAAAATAATTATATTGTTATCTTTCACCATACATAACTCGCTATAATATAATTTAGTATTTCGTATTTCCAATCTTTGTCGATGTAGAAATCATAACATAAATTAATATTAATTGTCAACCACATGAATTAAAAATGACTTGAAAAGAATAATGTTTTTTTGACTAATTTAGTGATATTAAGGTGATCCTAGCATAACCATTGCCACTTCTAATTCCATTTTGCATACCAGAATTAGTTAAGTAGTTTGTGTTTATATGACCAGAACCGCCTCCACCGGCAGCATTATGATTTTCTACAGTACTCCACCAAGCAGCAGTGCCACCGCACCAACCGCCTCCGCCTCCACCAGCATCGGCATCAGTTTGACCATTTCCTCCTCTACCAAATCCTTGTTTGTTATTAGATAAAGTGTATGGTGAACATGATTGGGTACCACCAGCTTGGCTGTGATCAGGAGAAACACGTCCTTCCGAGTCTAACCAATGTTGTCCATTTCCACCGGTTAATCCACCTCCGGAACCTCCAATAGTAGGTGAATTGAAAATATCATCAGATCCTCCGCCTCCACCGGCTACTATTAATATATCATTTAAATTATTATTGGATTCTGTATAGTAATTAAATAATTCGCCATAATTTGTGGTTGCTATATGTGTGGCTCCACCTCCGCCACTTCCTATAGATCTTCCTTGATATGAACCACCTGTTCCACCACCATTATATCCGCCATCTCCATTACCATGAGTATTTTGATTATGGCCTAAGCCTCCTACTGCAATGTATAAATTTGTGCCACTACTTAGTGAAATATTTCCATAAGAGTATCCACCCAAGCCGCCTTTATTGCCCTTGTTACCATAGCTATCATCTTGTGGGTGACCTCCACCTTCAGCTCCCCATACTTCTAGTTTATATACACCATTACATCCAGTAGGAACTGTAAATGTTTCAACAGAACCCTTATAATCAAAATTCCAAACATAATTAATAGCATATGAGCATTTAGGCTTTATAGTATAAGTTCTTCTATCCCAACCATCATTATTAACATGTGCTTCTTGTCTATTTCCTGCATTGTCATAAACCATAGCGTAGATTTCCCATGTTCCGCTTGAATCCATATTTACAGTATATGAATTATTTGTATAGCCAGAAATTGATTTTGAAGAAACAAAACTTCCATCCTTATATACATGTACCCATAAACTACTAAAATTAGTATCATTTCCTGTTACTGTTATATTTTGACCAATTTCATATGTTCCTTCACTTAAATTATAAGTTAAAGTTGGTTTATCCTTATCAATTTTAATAATTACTTTATTGCTCCAATCACCCACATTGCCTGCATTATCTACAGCTCTATAACATGCTTCATTTATTCCCGACCATGTTATTGCTTCATCTTGTGGTTGAATACCTCCAAAATTAGAGCAATCGTAAGACCATTCATAATGATTTATTCCAGATAAGCTATCTTCACTATAGAATCTTCTAGCAACACTTTGGTTTGTCCATGTATCGTTAGTATATGTTGTTCCTCCTATAGTATTAAGCCATAATCCTACAGAAGTCTTAGATGGAGCTTCTGTATCCATATGTATATGTTGACCACCTGTCCAACCTGATACATTTCCTGCTATATCTATAACAGCAAATTTTTGGTTACAATTACTAAACCCATTCTTTGGAGTCCATTCTGCTGTTGTAGAAGTTGTTCTTCCTATATCAAAATCACTATTTCCATCACTATTACCATCAGATAAAAATCTATCTATTCCTGATAATGAATCACTTGATTCTAACTTCATCTTATAATTATTCTTCCATGAATGTGTATTACTTCCTCCAAGATATGTAATATTTGGGATTGTTGGAGCTATTGTATCAA
>CAKPNP010000038.1 GCA_934169415.1 uncultured Bacilli bacterium | reverse complement strand
AAATAATATAAAAGCATATTATGTATGGATACCAAGATATAAATATCAAATATTCTATGATGGAACTAATGCAACAACAAAACAACTAATAAATATAGAATTTGAAAATAAAGATACTACAAAATCAAACAGTACAACAAAAGATAGTTGGTTAACACATCCAGCATTTACATTTGGAGATACTGAATTAAATGGAATATGGGTAGGGAAATTTGAGCTAACAGGTGATACAACAAATCCAACAATAAAACCAAATGTAGAAAGTTTAAGAAGTGCAAATGTAAGTACATTATTTGCAACTACTCAAAAATTAAGTACAAATTCAAGTATGCTAAAGAATATAGAGTGGGGAGCAATAGCTTATTTAACAACTTCAATTTATGGGCAAGGCTTAAATGAAGTGAGAAAAAATAATTCATCTACATCTACAACAGGCTGTGCGGCAACAAAAGAAAATGCCTTTGAATATACTACTGGATGTGAGAATGCATATAATACAACTACAGGATATCTAGCAAGTACAACAGGAAATATAAGTGGAATATATGATATGAGCGGGTGTTCATTTGAATACGTAATGGGAGTAATGGAAAATAGTTTAAATAGTAACATTCCATCAAGTGGGTATAGCACTCAATACAATTCAGGATTTACCGGAAAAAATCTAGATGATAACACAACTACAGCAGGAGTAGCCTTCCCAGAGTCTAAGTATTATGATATATATAAATATGGAACAAGTTCTGGTGACTATACAAGATATCATTTAGGAGATGCAACAACAGAAACAAAAGGATGGAATGGAGATTATAATAATTTTGTTTACTTTTATTCTCAATGGTTCAAACGTAGTGGTGGTTATGACTATCGTACGTATGCCGGTGTATTCGCGTTCAGCTACGACGGCGGCGGTCGTTACGACAACGTTAACTCGGCTCGTGCAGTTCTAAGATAACTTAAAAAAAATGTAAAAAAGTGGGAAAAAACTACTTTTTTTCTTTATATGTGGTAAAATAATATTTAGGAAAGGTAGGAAATATGAATTATTTAATTGTTTTGTTATCTAAGATAGCAAAAAGAGTATTAAGTATTAATAATGGTGGTACGGCTTTTCCGGGTAATCTAGCACTTAAGTTAAATAAAAATATTTTATCTTATTTTAAATTACCTAAAACAATATTTGTAACTGGTACAACTGGTAAAACAAGTATATCTGGAACTCTTTATGAAATATATAAAAATGCAGGGTATAAAGTATGTAGTAATATTAAGGGTTCTAATTTGATTGGTGGTGTTACAACTGCTATAATTGATTCGTCAAAATTAAATGGTAAATCTAAGGTTGATACGTTAATTATTGAAATTGATGAGAGATATGTAAAAAAGGTATTTAAATATATTACACCAGATTATTTTATTATCAATAATTTGTCTCGTGATCAATTAGCTCGTAATGGACATTTTTCTATAGTATTTGATGAAATAAATAATAGTATTAAAGAAAGTACGCATTTAATATTAAATGCTGATGATCCTTTAGTTTCAAAATTTAGTATAGGTAAAAAAAATCAAATAACGTATTTTGGTTTAGAAAAAACTGAAGGTAGTACTAAAAAATCAAAATTAAATACTTTAGATATGAGTTATTGTCCAAAGTGTCATGAAAAGTTAGAATATGATTATTTTAACTATGGTTCACTTGGTAATTATAAGTGTCTTAATAATGATTTTAAAAGAGAGGCACCTAAGTATTTAGCCTATTTAGATAAAGATACATTAATTATAAACGGAGATAATATAAAATTATGTAATACTGCTATTTATAACGCATATAATATTGCTTGTTGTTATACTATGGCTTTAGTTGATAATGTGAATAAAGAATCTTTAGTAAATACATTATCAGAATTATCTATTAAAGTTAAAAGATTAAATGAAGTTTTAGTTGATGGAGTAAAAACTACTATATTACTATCTAAAAATGAAACACCAATTTCATATAATCAATCTATAGAGTATATTACTTCTAAAAAGGGTACTAAAACAGTGGCTATTGGTTTTACTCGTATAAGTGGTAGATATGACTTAAAGGATTTATCATGGTTATATGATATTAATTTTGAATTATTAAATGATAAATCTATAGAAAGAATTATATTAATAGGACCATTTGCTTATGATATAGCAACCAGACTAAAATTAGCTTCTATTAATACCAATAAGTTTAAATATTGTATAGATTATACTGATTCATTAAATTATTCTTTAAAAAATGCAATAGGAGATTTGTATTTTGCAGTTTATTTTGATTTAGATTATAAATACATAGATGAGCTAAGAAAGAGAGGAATAAAAATATGAAAATAGCATATTTATACTATGATTTTTTAAACTTGTATGGTGAGTCTGGAAATATTAAAATTATATCTAAAATTCTTAAAGAAAATAAAATAAAACATAAAATATTATATTTATCTTTAAATGAAGAATTAAATTTTAAAGAATATGATTTAGTTTATATAGCAAGTGGAACTGAAGAAAATATGCTTATAGCACTTGATTATTTGAAAAAGTATAAAGAGGATATAAGAGATTATATTTTAGATAATAAGTTTTTTCTAGCAACTGGTAATAGTGTTGATTTATTTGGTAGTAAAATAATAGATAACAATATAATTGATGCACTTGGTATATTTAGTTATGAAGTAAAAAAAGGTACTAGAAAAAAAGAAGAAGTATATATAAATGGTAATATTATAAATAAAAAAATATTAGGTTTTATTAATAATGATAGTTATATAAGCAAGTTAAAATATCCTTTATTTGATAATGAGGGAATACATTATAATAATTTTTATGGAACATATATAATAGGACCATTATTAGTAAGAAACCCAGAATTTTTAAAATACTTTATGAATAAATTAACCAATAAAAAACTTAAGTATAATTTAAAAATTGAGACTAAAGCTTATAATGAATTTATAAAAAATTTTGAGGAGTATGTATGAAAAAAGGTTTTACTATAGCAGAATTAATGGGAGTTATTATAATATTAAGTTTAATTGTTATAATAGCGTTTCCACAATTATTAAAGAGTGTTAAAGATACAGAAAGCACTATAGATGAATCGTTAAGAACTTTAATTATAACTTCATCAAGTCAATATGTTACAAGGCATTCTGATAAATTTTCTAATGTTAATGATAGTAATTATTGCATCGTAGTGGATGATTTAATTAAAGAAGGACTAATAAGCGAAAATAATTTGAGTAGCGATTCTATAACTAAGGATAGTTGTGTTAGTGTAAGTGTTAAAGATTACAATTATAATTATGATATTGATTTAAAATGTACATGCAAAGGAGAGATAAATAATGAAAATTAAAGATATAAAAGCTCGTGAGGTACTTGATTCAAGAGGAAATCCTACAGTAGAGGCTGATGTAATTCTAGAAAATGGAATAATGGGTAGAGCAATTGTTCCATCTGGTGCTTCAACTGGAGAAAGAGAAGCTTTAGAACTTCGTGATGGAGATATGAATCGTTATCTTGGTAAAGGGACTTTAAAAGCAGTAGCTAATGTTAATGGACCAATTAGAGATTTATTAATTGGATATGAAGTAGAAAATCAAAAAGGGTTAGATTATGCAATGATTAATTTAGATGGTACTAAAACAAAATCTAAATTAGGAGCCAATGCTATTTTAGCGGTTTCTATGGCATCACTTAAAGCTGCAGCTTTAAATAGTGGTAAACCATTATACAAATATGTAGGTGATGGTAAAACTTTACCAAGACCAATGATGAATATAATAAATGGTGGAGCTCATGCTGATAATAAATTAGATTTCCAAGAATTTATGATTATACCACAAAGAGATACAATTGCTGAAAGAGTAAGAGTTGGTGCTGAAGTATTCCATAATTTAAAGAAAGTTTTAAATAGTAAAGGACTAGCTACTGGTGTAGGTGATGAAGGTGGTTTTGCGCCTAACTTAGATAGCAATACAGAAGGTTTTGAACTTATTATAGAAGCAATTAAAAAAGCCGGATATACTCCTGGAGTAGATGTATGTTTAGCTATAGATGTTGCAGCAAGTGAATTTTATGAAGATGGATTATATAATTTAAAAGGTGAAAATAGAAAATTAACAACTTCTGAATTAGTAGATTTTTATATTGAATTATGTAGTAAATATCCAATTATTTCTATAGAAGATCCTGTAGATGAAAATGATTGGGAAGGATTTAGATTAATAACAGAAAAATTAGGTGATAAAGTTCAATTAGTTGGTGATGATTTATTTGTAACTAATAAAGAATGTTTACAAATGGGTATTGATAATCATGCTGGTAATGCAATATTACTTAAAGTAAATCAAATAGGAACTATTACTGAAACTTTAGAAACAATTGATTTAGCTCGTAAAAATGGATATAATACAATTATATCTCATAGAAGTGGTGAAACTGAAGATACTATAATAGCAGATTTATCTGTTGGATTATCTTTAGGTCAAATTAAAACAGGTTCATTATCAAGAACAGATAGAATTTGTAAATATAATCAATTAATGAGAATTGAAGAAGAAATAAAAAATGCTTAAAATAGCATTTTTCTTTTTATTAAAATATGGTATAATGGTTTTATTGTAGAAGGTGATTTAAGTGGCAAAAAAGAAAACTAGAAAAGAAGTAAAAAAGGAATTTAGTGGTAAGCTTGAAATATATGGTATATTACTTATATTACTTGCTATAATAGGATGTTGTAAGTTTAGACCAGCATCAGATATTATAAATGGATTTTCTGGGTTTCTAGTAGGTGTTTTATGGGCCATTTTATTAGTTGTAGTTGGCGTAATTGGTGGATATATGATAGTAAAAAGAAAAAAACCAGATTTATTAACTACAAAAACAATTGGTTTATATATAATGTTGATAGGTTTTTTAAGCTTATTTCATTTAGGATATATAAAAGGATTAGAGGTAGAAGGCGTAACTTTTGAAAAGGTATTTGAGGCAACATTTAACAATTTAAATAATTTTATAGATGGAACTAGTGATATACAAGGTGGGGGAATGATAGGTGCTTTAATAAGTATGTGCCTAGTTAGTCTTCTTAGTATTCCAGGAGCTACAGTTGTTAGTATTGTAATAATTATATGCGGCTTTATTATGTTTACAGGACTTAGTATATATGATCTTATAGTAGCACTTAAAACTACAGTTAAAACAACAGTTAAGAAAACAGAACATTTAGCTCATGAAGTAAAACAAAAAGATATTATTAAAAAAATTGAACATGAATATGAAAATGATACTAAAAATGTTGTAATATCAAATTCTAGTGAAGCAGATGTATATGTTCCAAAAGATGATTTTAAAGAAGAAAATATAGTTAAACATGAAAAAGAGACACATTTTAATACTGTTAAGTTGGATGATATAGAAACTATTGAGCTTGAAGATATAAAGGGTGATGGAAATACTTTTTCAGTAATTGAAAATAAAGAATATGTATTACCTAGTGTTGATATATTAACTAAAACACCTAAAGTAAACAATAAAGAAAATCAAGAGGTTATAAAAGATACTGTAACTGTACTTCAAGAGGTTTTTAAGGACTTTGGTGTAGAAGGAAGAGTTGTAGCTGTAAATATAGGACCTGCTGTAACTCAATATGAAATGGAAATTAAAGCTGGTACTAAGTTATCTAGAATAATTTCTCTAGATAAGGAATTAGCTTTAGCTTTGGCTGCTAAAAGCGTTAATATACAAGCACCTATTCCAGGTAAGAAAACTATAGGAATAGAAATTCCAAATAAAAAAGTTTCTCCTGTTGGTGTAAGAGAAATATTAGAAGTTGTTCCAAAAAGTTATGAAGATTCAAAATTACTTGTTACTTTAGGTAAAGATATAATGGGTAAACCTACATATTGTGAGATAAATAAAACACCTCACTTATTAGTAGCTGGTTCAACAGGTTCTGGTAAATCAGTTTGTATTAATAGTATGTTAGTGTCACTGCTTATGAGAACTAAACCAGATGAAGTAAAACTTGTTTTAGTTGATCCTAAAAAAGTTGAATTATCTATGTATAATGGAGTACCACATTTACTTACACCAGTTGTAACTGATCCTAAAAAAGCTAATATTGTACTTAAAAAAATAGTTCAAGAAATGGAAAATAGATATGATTTATTTGAGTCGAGTGGAACTAAAAATATAGCAGGATATAATGCTTATTTGGAAAAAAACTTTAAAAATGATGCTAAGAAATTACCATATATAGTAGTTATTATAGATGAACTTGCTGATTTAATGTTAGTTGCTGCTAAAGAAGTAGAAGAGTCAATAATGAGAATTACTCAAATGGCTCGTGCTGCTGGAATACATTTAATTGTTGCAACACAACGTCCATCTACAGATGTAATTACTGGTGTTGTTAAAGCAAATATTCCATCTCGTATATCATTTGCTGTTTCTTCTAGTATAGATTCAAGAACAATATTAGATGCAACAGGTGCTGAAAAATTACTTGGTAAAGGTGATATGTTATTCTTACCACAAGGAGAAAATATTCCTATAAGAGTTCAAGGAACTTTCATATCAGATGAAGATATTAAAAAGGTAGTTGATTATACTATATCACAACAAAAAGCTAGGTATGATACAACTTACTCACTATCTATGGAAGATAAAAATGCTACATCTATGGTAGATCAAGATGCAATGGAAGAACCGTTATATAATGATATGGTTGAGTTTGTAGTAGAATCAAGAAAAGCGTCAGCGTCTTTACTTCAAAGAAGATTTAAAATAGGATATAATAGGGCAGCTCGTGCAGTTGACTTATTAGAAGAACGCGGTGTTATAGGACCATCTAATGGTTCTAAACCAAGGGAAGTATTAATTAAAAAGGAAGAAGAATAAGTAATACTTATTCTTTTATAGGTTATTTATGAATTTATTTTATGTTTTATATTTATTTATTATATATTCTTTTATAGGTTGGTTATTTGAAACTGTTTTTTATCTAATGCAAGAAAAATCATTTGCCAATAGAGGCTTATTAAATGGGCCATTTTGTTTATCTTATGGTTTTGCAGCTGTTTTAATTACTATATTTTTTAATGATATTAATAATTATTTTATATATTTTCTAGCTATATATTTTATCTGTTTATCAATTGAATCTTTATCAGGATCTTTACTTTTTAAAATTACTAAGATTAAATGGTGGGATTATTCTAAAAGTAAATATGGTTTTGGTATGTATGCTTCATATATACATGCCTTAATCTTTACTTTATTAGCGCTTTTAATTAGACCACTTAATTTAATATTAACTAAATTATTTAATTTTATTCCTGTATTGATTATGATAATAATACTATTAGTAATATCTTTATTTATGATATGTGATATACTTACTAGTGTGGTTTCAATTAGAAATACTAAAATTGATAAAATTAATAATAAATCATTTAAATTCAAAGAAAAATTGGAAATGAAAATTAGAAAAAGAATATTTAAGGCTTATCCAAATTATGATAATAAAAAATTTGCTGAAGGGTTAAGTTTCTATAAAGTATTTTTAATGTTTTTGATAGGATCCTTTTTAGGAGATATAATAGAAACTATATTTTGCAGGTATACTATGGGTTATTGGATGAGTAGATCAAGTTTAGTTATAGGTGATTTTTCTATTGTATGGGGATTTGCTATAGCTTTAGCTACAATAATTTTATATAAACATAAAGATAAAAAAGATTCTTATATATTTATATACGGAACAATTATGGGTGGAGCATATGAATATATATGTAGTGTTTTTACTGAAATATTTTTTCATACTGTATTTTGGGATTATTCTAATATTCCATTTAATTTAGGTGGTAGAATAAATCTACTATATTGTTTCTTTTGGGGAATAGCAGCAGTAGTATGGATTAAAATATTATATCCAATATTTTCAAAATTAATAGAAAAAATTCCATATAAAATAGGTGCTATAGTAACTACTTTATTATTAATATTTATTGTATTTGATGTTGTTTTATCATTTTTAGTTTTACATAGATATTCAACTAGAAATGATGGAGTAGTTGCTACTAGTAAAATAGAATCATACATAGATAATAAATATAATGATGATGTAATAAAAAACAGATATCCTAACGCCATTAGGAAAGATTGAATAATTTCTAATTTTTATAAATTTGATAACAAGAAATTAATTTTTCTTGTTTTTTTGCATTTTTTGAAAAAAGTTTCTCTAAAAAAAAGGATTTTCGAGATTTTTTTCGTATATAACTTATAGAAGGTAAAATAAAGATATTATGATAAATTAATGTGGAAGGAGAATTTTTA
>CAKPNP010000037.1 GCA_934169415.1 uncultured Bacilli bacterium | reverse complement strand
TAAGTTTATCAAAAAAATACCATATTATTGGTATCTAAATATAATATTTAATATCTAGTATGGTATCTAGATAAATCAAAAATAGTTAAAAATCCCTTATAAACAAAAGTATTCCCCTCTCTCGAGGGGAATTTCAGGGGGTTTGTCAGACCAACTCACATAATATATCCGTAAGAGGTCTATCAGCATGTTACCATGCTATTATAATTATATATACATATTTTTAGTTTGTCAATAAGTTAATCTAAATTATCAACACTATTTACACTATTATATATATGCTCATATTTATCTTTATATTTTTCTAAAAACTCTTCACTATCAGCTTTAGCCATATTAAGCATATTAATATCTTTTTTTAAGTCAGCTAATTTAAACTGCATATCACCACTTTGTCTTATACCAAATAAGTCACCACTTCCACGCAATTTAAAATCCTCCTCAGATACTAAAAATCCATCAGAAGTTTTAGTAAGAACCTTTAATCTTTCAGCATCATTATTACTAATCATTACAAAATAAGATTGTAAACTACTTCTACCTACTCTACCTCTTAATTGATGCAGTGCAGATAATCCAAATCTATAACTATCAAAAACGACCATACAAGTAGCATTAGATACATCTACACCTACTTCTATAACCGTAGTACTTATTAAAATTTGAACTTCATTATTTTTAAATCTTTCCATCACATCTTCTTTTTCAGCATTAGATAATTTACCATGCATTATATCAATTGTATATAATTTGCCAAATGCCCTAGTCATTTTATCTTTCAATTTTATTACGTTTTCTAATTCTATTTTATCACTTTCTTCTATAAGAGGTGCTATTACATATATTTGATGAGAATTTCTTAATTCTTGATACATAAGCATCAAAACATCTTTTATTTCACTTTCTTTTTTCAAATATGTAATAATTTCTTTTCTACCACTTGGTTTTGTTTTAATCAACGATATATCCATATCTCCAAATAAAGTTATTGCATAAGTTCTAGGTATTGGAGTAGCACTCATATATAAAACATCTGGCATTATTCCTTTATTTTTTAAATTAGCTCTTTGATTAACTCCAAAACGGTGTTGTTCATCAGTTACAACTAAACCCAAATTATTATATTTAACATCTTCACTTATTAATGCATGAGTGCCTATTACTATATCTATTTCATTTTTAGATAATCTATTATATATATTTTTTTTATCTTTAACTTTTAATTTACCTGTTAATAATTCAATATTTAATAAAGGAAATATTTTTTTAATATTAATATAGTGCTGTTTTGCAAGTATTTCTGTTGGAGCCATAAGTGCACCTTGATATCCTGCTAAATAATTCATATATAAAGCTATAAAAGACACTATCGTTTTGCCACTTCCAACATCACCTTGTATAAGTCTATTCATTCTATTTTCTGATACCATATCATTATATATATCATCAATTGCTTTTTTTTGATCGATAGTTAATTCAAATGGTAAAGATTTAATTACTTCTAAAATTTTATCATAATCAATTTCTTTAACAAGTCCATTTTGTGTTTTATTTTTCTTCAAATTATTTATCTTAAGCATAAATAAAAATAATTCTTCATACTTAAGTCTATTAATAGCTTGTTTTAAATTTTCAGTACTACTAGGATTATGAATTTCTTTAATAGACTGGATTTTAGATAAAAATGAGTATTTCTCGCTTAAATAAGTCGGAATATAATCAGTTATATCTGTAATATTATTTTTAATTAATGTATTTAATATAGAACTAGTTATACCAGTTGTAACATGATAAACAGGCTCTATAATAGGCTTTAATGGTAATTTAGATAGTTTAATATCACTTGCTACTATCATATTTCTTTTTCTATCATATTTGCCAAATACAGTTACAGAACTTCCAACTATAATTTTATTTTTTAAATATCCTCTATTAAAAATAGAAACATTAAATATATTAGTTCCGGTATTTAATCTAAAACTCATTTTATCCTTATGATTTTTTAAATAAGTAACTAAAGCATTATTTAAAACTACACCATCCATTATTATTTTATCATTTACTAATGCATTAATATCGCTTCGTTTAATATATTCATACCTAAACGGATAATATGTAAGTAAATCATATAAGTTATTAATATTAAGCCTTCTTAATATATTAGCAGTTTTAGCTCCAATTCCTTTTATCTCTTCGATATCCATACTTTTCACCTTTTTAATTATATCAAACATATTTTTGTTTGTCTATAAAACCTCTCTATAAGTTATATACGAAAAAAATCTCTAAAATCCTTTTTTTTAACAAAAAAAATGCATTTTTTTGCATTTTTTATATTTTTAAGTATTTTCTTACTGCTCTATACGATCCAAACATACCTACTAGTACACCAATTAATAATAATACTAGCGATACAAAATATGTAAATGGAAGTGGTACAATTAATTGAATAAATGGAGAAATTACTTGGCCATTAAACCTTGTATATAAATAATTATATCCAAATATAGTTACTAAAACAGGAATAATAGAACCAAGTATACCCAAGAATAATCCTTCAAATATAAATGGTATCTTAATATTTGTATTAGAAGCACCAACAAGTCTCATAATTTCTATTTCTCTTTTTCTTGAGAATATAGTAATTTTAATAGTATTAGAAATTAAGAATGCTGTAACTAGAATAAGTGATATAACAATGCCATAACTTACATTTTTTATAACATCAAATACAGATACTAATTGTTCTACCATACCTTCACCATATTTAACTGATAATACACCATCTAATGGTTTAATATCATTAGCTATTTGTTCTAGATTTTCAATATTTTTAGCTTTTATATGGAATGTATCATATAATGGATTAGAATCTCTATCAGTATATTTTGAAAGCACAATTTTGTAATCTTCACTACTTTCCATCATTTCATCTCTAATATCCATTTTATCTATAAAAGTTACTGTATCAACATTATTTATAACCTTTAATTCATCTTTTAATTCATCTATTCTATCAAGAGAAATATCTCTATTTAAAAATACAACTATTGTCATATCCTTTTCAACAGCAGAAGTAAAATTATTAACATTAAATGAAAGTATTATTGCTATACTAACAACTAATAAAGTAATTATTATACAAGCAATTGATGCAAGTGAAAGTGAAAAATTACGAAATACACTTTTAAATGAATCTTTTATATTTCTTGAAAGTATTCTAATTGCCTTCATGTTTATATTCACCTTCTTTATAATCCTTTATAATCCTACCAGAATCTAATACAATAACTCTTTTTTTCATCTTATTAACTATTTCAGTATCATGAGTTACCATTACAACAGTAGTTCCTATTTTATTAATTTCATCTAAAACTTTCATAATTTCCATAGATGTAACTTCATCTAAGTTACCTGTTGGTTCATCACATATTAATAGCTTTGGACCATTAACAATAGCACGCGCTATTGCAACCCTTTGTTGTTCTCCACCTGATAATTGATGTGGATAGTTTTTAGCTCTATGTTTTAAGCCAACAAGATCAAGTGCTTTTAGGACTTTTTCATGTATTTCAGAACCTGGTAGTCCAAAAATTTCTAGTGCAAAAGCTACATTTTCATAAACTGTTGCTTTAGGTAATAATTTAAAATCTTGAAATACTACCCCAATTTTTCTTCTTATTTTATATACATTTCTATTTCTTAATTTACCAACATCAATTCCACCAACATCAATAACACCACTAGTTGGTTTTTCTTCTCTATATAACATTTTAATTAAAGTAGATTTACCACATCCAGTAGAACCAATAATAAATACAAACTCACCCTTATCAATTTTAAGACTTATATCATGTACTGCTGTAACACCAGTCTTATAAGTCTTTTTAGCATGTTTAATTTCTATAAAACTCATAATTCCTCCTATTTATTTCCTATTACTTCATATACATCAGATACCATTATTAAAGCATTAGGATCAAGACTTAATATACCTTCTTTAACCGTAACATACTCACGTGTCGGTACTATGCACATAATCATTTTAATATTATTACCGGTATAACCACCTCTTGCATCTATAACAGTTACACCATGACTTAATTTAGTAAGTAAAAATTTCTTAACATCAGTTTCACTACTTGTAATAATTTGAAATGTCTTAGAATTAGATATACCTATCATTACCTTATCTGTAACAATAGAAACAATTGCTACAACAAAGATAGAATAAATAGCCGTAGATAAACCTAATGTTATAAAACCTAAAGAAATAATTATTCCATTAGTTATTAAAATACAAGTTCCTATAGGTCTTTTTAATAATTTAGAAAATAGTTGTGTAACTACATCAGACCCACCAGTTGAATAATTAGCTCTATAAACAATACCAGAACCTAATCCAGAAAGAAGAGCTCCACATAATATTAGTATTATAAAATCAATTTCACTCACATCTATAAAAGGCGTAATATATGAAGTTAATTCAACTAATAAAGGATATACTATTGAACCAATTATAGTTCTTTTTGTAGATTTAAAACCTAAAAATTTTAACGAAAGTATTACTAATATTGAATAAGATACAATCATAAAATGGAATGGTTTTATTCCAAATACACTATTTGCAATTACTGATAATCCACTAAACCCAACTACTATATTATTAGGAAGTAAAAACAAATTAAATGATATAGCAGAAAAAAATGCACCAATGACTAAAAATATAAAATCAGCTAATTCATTTCTTTTTACTTCAACAATATTATTTTTTTTCTTCTTAAAAAACATACTATCTAATTCCCTTCAAACAACTATTTATAAAAATATCTATATCACCATCTAAAACTTTAGCTACATTACTAGTTTCAGTTTTTGTTCTTAAATCTTTAACTAAAGTATATGGACACATTACATAATTTCTAATTTGTGAACCAAAATTTATATCAGACAAATTTCCTTTTAACTCCTTTAATTCTGCTTCTTTTTTAGAAATTTCTAATTCATACAATTTACTTTTTAAAACATCCATAGCCCTTTCCTTATTTTGAATTTGACTACGTTCATTTTGACAAGTTACAACTATTTTAGTTGGAATATGAGTAATTCTAACAGCTGAATCAGTTGTATTTACACCTTGTCCCCCCGCTCCCTGTGATCTATATATATCAATTCTTATATCATTTGGATTAATTTCAATATTAATTGGAACCTCATCAAAATATGGAGATACTGATACTGATGCAAAAGAAGTGTGTCGTCTTGCATTTGAATCAAAAGGAGAAATTCTAACTAATCTATGTACACCAGCCTCATTTTTTAAATAGCCATAAACATTAATTCCATGAATTAGAATAGAAACACTTTTAATTCCCGCTTCTTCACCCTTTAATTCATCTAATATTTCATATTTATAACCCTTTTTTTCACACCATCTTAAATACATTCTTTTTAGCATTAAAGCCCAATCGCAACTTTCAGTACCACCTGCTCCAGGATGTATTTCAAGTACACAATCACATTTGTCATATTTACCGCTAAGCAAAATATATGCTTCTATTTCATCTAATCCATTTTTAACTTCGTCAATTTCGCTTGTTAATAAATCTATAATTTCAGTATCATTATCTTCAGTCATTAAAACACTTGATTCAATTTTATTTTTTAAATTGGATGTTTTTTCTATTATTTTTTTTAATGAATTTAATTCGCTTATTACATTATTAGATTTTTTTTGATCCTTATAAAAGTCTTCTTTTGTGGTAAGATGTTCTAATTCTTTAATTCTAATGTTTTTTTTATCAGGTTCAAAGTAACCCCCATAACTCATTAATTTTATTTAAAAACTCAATATATATTTGTTTTAAATCTACATTCATATAACCACCTAGTATAATTCTATCACGAATTAGTTATAAAGTAAATTTATTACTTATATTTAAATTAAAAACAAGATAATTATTTTATATCTTGCTTAGAAATTTTAATTATCTTATTTTTTTTAACTAAATAAACCTCATTTGAAATTTTCATAAATGGACTATCTACTAAAGAATCAGTATAAAATTTATTTATTTTAACATTTTTATATTTTTCATTAAAAGCTTTAACTTTGTTTTCACCTAAACAAATGAAATTGATTTTATTATTAATAGTATCATAATCTGTGCATATTATATTATCTGTCTTTAGCTTTGGTTTAACATATTCTATTAAAAAATTAGGACATCCTGTAATAATTAAATCATCACTTTTTAACATATTTAAAAACTCTTTTTTTAACTTATGTTCATTTTTAACCCAAAATGATGATACCATTTCATCTATACTAAGATTACTTTCATTTATAAAATATTCTATAACTAATGATGCAGTATCATATATGTCAGTGATTTTTACTTTATTAAGTTTATATTTTATTAATAAAATAAATATTCTTGGAAAAAATTTTAATAATTTCTTATCTGTTTTTATAGCAAATATAAAGAAATCATATATACTTTCTCCATCGTATATTGTATTATCAAAATCATATGCGTTCATATTAATCTACCCTTTTTATTATAAAATATTTGCAATCATAAGCACAATTTTCTTTTATATAGTTATCTATAATACTATAATCATTTATATCATTAAAAATAGGATTCTCTTCATTACAAAAACCTTTAAGTCTTAACTTATTATAAGCATAATCACCTAATATGTAATCATAAGAGTAAAAATAGTCAGTGTATAAATTACTAATCTCCTCATAATTAAATGCATCTTTATAATTTTTTATTAACTCATAATTATTATTTTCTAAAACTATTTTCATTTTTAAAATGCCCCCTTAATAGAATCATATTTAGTTAAACTAGATGACCCATTCCATGTTATAACACCATCAGTTAATCCAGCATCATTTAAACCTTTAATTTGTTCTTTTATTTCATATTCACCATAAGTATTATGTGGACTTTTTATAGCATCATAAGCTTGAATCCAAGTTCTCACTTTAGCTGGTGTTTCAATTTCTTTTTGTCTTTCAAACGCTCTTTTTGCCCATGAATTTAATATTTCATAAGGATGTAACCATGGTGTTTCAATACCATAAGTTCCTTTTGCAAAATGGTCAGGATATGGCATAGCACTTATAACATCTACTATATTTGATATATTTGGAAAATATTGTCCATATGCTGTTACATAAGTTCCAACACATTCACCAAACACATCAGCAGAAACATAAGCATTCTTTTTATGAATTTCATCAGTTGCATAAATTAGAAAATTCTGTATTGCCTGTCCCTTTTCCTCATTATATTTATTTCTAAAATCATATCCTTCTTTAGAATAAGTATATGATGATTCTGGAAATCTAACATAATCAAATTGTATTTCATTAAATCCAAAGTTTTCAACAGCTTCAATTGCTAATGAAACATTAAACTCCCAAGCTAATCTACTATATGCAGATACCCATGTAGTATTAGCTATAGTTTCACTTTTGTTATCCTTAGCAAAATTATAGTCATTAAATGCTACTATTCTACCAATCACATAAAAGCCTTCTTTTTTTAATTTATCTATTACATTTTTATATTTTTCATATGAATTAGCCGCTGAATTATAATTACTTATAGAATACTTTTTAGCTACTTCTGATTCATAAGCCATAGATCCATCTTTAATATCGACTACAAAAGCATTTATATTTGAAGATTTAGCTATATTAATATATTCATCTATATTAGAAATACTTGTACTAGTTAAATAAAACGCATTTACTACACCAGGCATAACATTATCTTTAAAATTTGCTTTTTCATGAGGATAATAATCAAGATTAACAGCTTTACCGCCATATAATTCATAATTAAATTTTCTATCCTTATGATATTTTAAAGATAAAGCATCATCAATAATATCACTAGTTTGTACATATTTAGAATAAACATAACCTTCTATATTGTTGTATTTAACTTTATACATATCTACAGTTCCATCTGTAAGTAATTTGTTGTACCCAATAACTTCCAAAGTTGAATTTTTACTAGCAAATCCAATAATTTTTATATCATCAGAATTCTCATAAATAGTAACAGGAGTTCTAACATAAACTTTTTCTTCCTTTACTACATCATCTATATTTTTTGTTAAACTTTCTTTTTTAACATAATAATCATGTTTATTATATTTGATTTTTTTATAAGTTGTTTCATCATGTTCTACTTCATTATATGTATTTACAAGTGTTCCTCTAGCTATGTTTTCTACTACAGTAAAATCATCAGAATATAATTCTACTGTAGAATCTATAGATGATAAATACATATTTTCAGATACAATATTTGATATAACATTTTTAGTTCCATTAATAATTTTAGCTATTATTAAAAATAAAAAAAACGAAACTACTAAAACTCCTAAAATAAAGATAGCTACTCTATCATATCTAATCTTTGCTTTCTTATGTTTCATATTATCACCACTATTATTATATCATCTATAGTAAATATAGTAAATTATAACTTTATTAAAAAATACAAGAAAAACTGATAATTATTCATAAATTTATCAGTTTATTTTGTAATTTGAAAATTATAACATCATTATTTGTTTATCAGATAAACCAGTTATTTCAGAAATAAGTTTGATGTCTATTTTTTTCTTTAACATTTTCTTAGCTGTTTCCATTATTCCAGATTTTTTACCCTCAATAATTCCAGCTTTTCTGCCTTTTTTCT
>CAKPNP010000036.1 GCA_934169415.1 uncultured Bacilli bacterium | reverse complement strand
GTAGAAAGTTTAAGAAATCAAAATGTAAGTACATTATTTGCAACTACTCAAAAATTAAGTACAAATTCAAGTATGCTAAAGAATATAGAGTGGGGAGCAATAGCTTACTTAACAACATCAATATATGGTCAAGGTTTAAATGAAGTTAGAATAAATAATAGTAGTATACATATAACAGGATGTGCATCAAGTATAGAAAATGGTACTGTATATAGTGGATGCGAGAATAAATATAATACAAATACTGGATATCTTGCAAGTACAACCGGAAATATAAGTGGAATATATGATATGAGTGGTGGATCACCGGAACATGTGATGGCAGTATTAGAAGATAGTTTAAATAGTAATATTCCATCAAGCGGATTTAGTTCACTATCTAATTCAGCATTTACTGGAAAAAATCCAGGTGATAACACAATTACAACTGGAGTGGAATTTCCAGAGTCTAAGTATTATGATATATATAAATATGGGACGACATTCAATGATGTTCAAGCGTATTCAAGATATCATCTAGGAGACGCAACAACAGAAACAAAAGGATGGAATGGAGATCATATATATTTCGTTTACTCTAGGTCTCCATGGTTCACGCGTAGTGGTTTCTATGGCGGTGGAACGAGTGCCGGCGTATTCGCGTTTATTTACAACGACGGTTCTGCTGGCAGCAACGTCTCAGCTCGTGCAGTTTTAAGATAGCAAGAAATTTCTTGCTATTTTATTTTTCTTGTATTATAATATATGACCAAAAAGAGAGGGATTTATGCAGAAAATATATGAATATATAAAGCCATATTCAAATGATGATTTTTCTAAAATGTCTAAAGAGGATTTAGAGTATTTATATCACTATTTAAAAAGTTATAAATTAGAATTAAGAAATAATTTATTTGATAAAAGTATAACATTTGGAACAGAAATAGAGTTTGAATATGCTAATAAAGTAAAAATAGCTGATGAATTAAAAAAATTTCCAGATTGGACTTTTAAATCTGACATTAGTTTAGTAAATGGAGCTGAGGTTGTATCTAGTGTACTTATAGATGAAGCTAAATCTTGGGAAGAGCTTAAAGGTGTTTGTGAAATTATTAGTAATAATGCACATATTAGTTCATGTACTTCAGCACATGTACATATAGGTTCACAAATACTAAATAATAGAAATGATTTTGTTGATTTTATTAAACTATGGGTAAGTTATGAAGATATAATTGTTAGATATGCTATGGGTGAATTTAATATGCTTAGACCTATAACTAAAAATTTTGCTCATTTATTTTATAAGAAACTTGTTTCTTATATACAGGATGCAAGTAAATATATTGATATACCAGCTAGTTTAATGATTCTTTTAAAAAATGAAAGAAATAACTGTGTTAATTTTAAAAATTTTTCATATACAGATAGTTATTCATTAAATAATACGGTAGAGTTTAGATTAGCAAACGGTACGTTTAATTATTTAGTTTGGCAGAACAATATAAACTTGTACGTTAAATTGTTACTATGTCGTAATAAAGAGGCAATTAATGCCATATTTGATACTTTAGACTGCAAAGTAGTACCTAATTATTCAGATGTAAATTTAAATAAAGCTTTAGAATTTGTTGATTTAATATTTGATAAAAATATCGATAAAATAAGTTTTTTAAAACAATATTTAAAATTGAGTGATAACTCGGAATTTAGTAAAAAGTTTTATTATAGATAATTATTGATAAAATTCTTAATAAAATATTTTGTTTTATGTTATAATTATTTTTGAGGTAATAGTATGATTGAGGTTAAGAAAAAATTTATTTTCATAAATATAATTTTAATTGTTTTTCTTATAATTTTTTATTCTACTAGATTTGTTTATTATTATTTAGAATCAAATGATAAGATAGAAAATAAAACTAATTATTTTGCTGATATTTTAAAGAAAACTATTAATGTTAAAGATTCTAATGGTGGTCTTTATATGGTTGTTGATAAATATGTATATAAAAATAATGTAGATGATAATTACTTATGGTATTCAGGTCAATTATTTAGAATTTTAAAAATAAATGATGATGATACTATAGATATAATATCTGAACCGATTTCTATATTAAATGGTAATAACTATATAGATTCTTACTTAAATGAATTTTATAACAAACTAGATAAAGAATATTTAGTTAGTTTTGATGAATGTACTAGTAGTTTTGATGATATTGATAATATTTGTGAAGATAAGATTAATACTAATATATCGTTACTTGATATAGAAGATTATAAAATAAGTGGTAGTGATAGTTTTTTATCTGATAATAGTTCATATTTTCTTATAAATAAAACTAGTGATAATAAGTACTGGTATGTAAATAACTTAGGTAATTTATCGATAAGTGAGGATTATAATTCATTTTTAATTCGTCCGGTTTTAAGATTAAAGAGTGATATTACACTTATTAGCGGAACAGGCACTAAAATTGATCCTTATATTATAAAAGAAAAAAGGAATATGAATATAGGGGAGTATGTTACATTTAATTCTTCATTATTTCGTATAACTAGTTTAGATAATGGTATAACAATTATAAAAGATGAATGTTTAAGTGATAATAATGGTTGTATTAATTATAAATATGGAGATACTAGTGACTTTTTAAAAAGTGATTTATATAAATATTTAAATGAAACATATTATAATTCTATAGTAAATAAAGACTATATAATAAATAAAGATTATAATATATCTTCTTACTTAGATTACAATTATACTATCATAAGTAAAGTAAATGCTTTTATTACGATTAGTAATGTAGGAGATTATTATATATCTAATAAAACTAATTCATATTTATTAACTAATAATGAATTAAATAGTATATATTCTATAAATAATAATTCTAATTATTATTTAACTTTACCAAGTAATATAAAAAAAATATATCCAGTATTAACTTTGGATTCTAATTTAAAAATAGATAAGGGTAGTGGAACTTATAATGATCCATATATTTTAACAAGGTGATGTATGAAAAATTTAGATAGTAAAAAAATAAATATATGGTTTAGAATACTAATATTAATTGATTTAATTATAGTTATTTGTTTTTATGTAGTATATTTTAATTCAAATTTTCGTAATTTTTGGATTACTTCAACAATTAAAACAGCTACTCATCAATATTTAGCTCATGTATTTTATTCAGATGATATGATAAAAGAAACTATAAGTAATAATACTGTTTCTAATATTTTAAATAATACAGATAGTTCAAAAATAGAGTTTGATAATACTGATACTGGTGTTTATGAATCAATATATGAAGAACAAATTTTAAAACGTGACGGTAATGATTTATATAAATATTTTTCTATTGATGTTAATAATTCAAAAGCTCATGTAGTTGTTATATATGATTCATCTAGGATACATTATGCTATATCTGATAAAGTTGATGTTGGAGGTCAACTTTTAAAAGATTTAGCTTCTTCCAAGGATGCTATTGTAGCTATTAATGCCTCTGGATTTAAATATTTAGATAAAAAAATAATACCTGCTGGTACTATAATAAAAGATGGTAAAATTATATTACAAAATGGTAAATTTACACCTACTATGGGACTTATCGGATTTAATAAAGATCATGTTTTAGTTCTTACTAAAGATACTCCAGAAAAAGCTATAGAAGATGGTATGGTTGATGCTATGACATTTGGACCATTTCTAGTAGTTAATGGAGTGTATGCTGATATATCAGGAAATGGTGGATGGGGTTATGCTCCTAGAACTGTAATAGCTCAAAGAAAAGATGGTATAGTTTTATTTATAGTTTTTGATGGTAGAAGTACTAATACTATGGGAGCTTCTATGAAAGATTTAATTGATATAGCTAAAAGATATAAATTATATAATATGGCTAATTTAGATGGTGGTGGTTCTTCTACTTTAGTAATAAATAATGAGGTTATTAATAAAACGGGAGGATTTAATTATACAGGAGATAGATATTTACCAGATGCTTGGATTTTAAAATAGTTTTATACTATTTTTTTTTGAATAAAATATCTTGAGGTGTTTTATGAAAATATGTGTATATGCAATATGTAAAAACGAGGAAAAATTTGTAGATAGATTTATGGATTCTACTATAGGAGCTGATGCTGTATATGTCCTAGATACTGGTTCAACAGATAAAAGTGTAGAATTATTAAGAAAAAGAGGTGCCATAGTAAAAGAAGAAAAAATAGAACCGTTTAGATTTGATAAAGCTCGTAATTTAGCTCTTTTAATGATACCTGAGGATTATGATATATGTATATCTTTAGATTTAGATGAAGTATTATCCAAAAATTTTAGAGAAGAAATATTAAAAGTATGGGATTCTAATACTACAAGATTAAGATATGATTATATATGGAGCTTTGATTCTGATAATAATCCATTAGTAAGATTTTATACTGATAAAATTCATTCTAGAAAAAATTATATATGGACACATCCTGTTCATGAAGTTTTGAAATGTTTAAAAAAAGAGGTAATTAAAACTAGTAATTTAATAATAGAACATCATCCAGATACAACTAAATCAAGGAGTAATTATTTAAATTTACTTGAATTATCTGTATTAGAAGATCCAAATGATGATAGAAATATGCATTATTTAGGTCGTGAATATATGTTTCATGGTTTATATAATGAGGCTATAGATACTTTAATTAAACATTTAAACTTAGAAAGTTCAGTATGGGATGCTGAAAGATGTGCATCTATGAGATTCATATCAAGGTGTTATATAGAATTAAATAGGTATGATGAGGCATTACTTTGGCTTAATAAAGCGATTAAAGAAGCTCCTTATTTAAGAGAACCGTATGTTGAAATGGCCAATTTATATTATGAACTTGGAAATTATAACGAAGCTATTAATTATCTTAATAAAGCACTTACAATAAAAAGGAATCTTGAAATATATATAAATGAACCATTTTGTAATGATTTATATATATATGATATATTATCTGTTTGTTATTATAATATAGCAGATTATAAAAAAAGTCTTGAATATGTTTCTAAGGCTTTAGATGAAAAGCCAAATGATGAAAGAATTAAAAATAATAAAAATATAATAGAAAAAATGATATTGTAATAATATCATTTTCCTTTATCTAAAAAATCTATAACAATAGTAACTACTGAATTTGTAAAATAAGATTTTGATTTAATATTTTTTATATCTGGTGAATCTAGATAAATACTATTTGGACTTAAGTTAACTAATTCATATGACCTATCAGTATCAATAATAGTTATAATACCAGTCGATTCTATTTTAGTTGCACACTTGCTATTATAATTAAAACTACTAGAGCCTATGTATATATTATCAGTATTAATTTCTCTAAATCCAATTGTTACAAAATCAGTTTCTCTATTAAAAATAGTATCGTGATTTTTACTATATGCATTTACTATAAATGAAACTTTATAATATCCAGGGTAATTAAATTTTAAAGTTTTATCATCATTTAAAGTTATAATATTACTTACATCTAATTCTATATGTTCTATAGGTATTCTTTCAGTAGAATCTATTTTTATTCCATCTACATTAGTTGAATCATTAAAGGTAACTAAATATGCACATTTTCCTAAAGCAGGACCAGTAGGACCAGGTATCCCATCAAAGCCTCTTGGAATAACAAAATCTAATACATGCTTATTTTTTATTTTAGTATCAGTAATACTAGCTTCGTTATATGGAGATGTTGTATAAACTTTTCCTATTTCTATAGTATCTGATATGCCACTAGGACCTGTTGGGCCAACCATAATACAGGGTTTACACTTTTTATCACACTCAATTTTATTTAAAGCATTTTGATATGTATTATCCATAAAAATTCCTCCTACTTTAAAATATGTATATTTGCTTTAATAAGTAAGTGTAATAGTATATATTTACTTTATTTAATAATTAGTTTAAAATATATTTTAGGTGATTTAAGTGGTAATAGTAATAACAGGTCCAACTGCTGTTGGCAAGACAAAACTAAGTGTTGAACTTGCTAAAAAAATAAATGGAGAAGTAATAAATGCTGATTCAACACAAGTATATAAAGGCCTTGATATAGCAACAGCTAAAATAAAAGAAAATGAAAAAGAGGGTATTGTTCATCACTTGTTTGATATAAAGGATATTACCGAAGATTATACTGTATATGATTATCAAAAAGATGCTAGAAAATTAATAGATGATATTCTAAAAAGAGGTAAAACTCCTATATTAGTAGGTGGAACAGGATTATATATAAAAGCTTGTTTATATGATTATAAATTTGAACAGGATGTTAAATTTAATGATTATAGCACTTTAACAAATGAACAAATATATAATAAATTAAAATTAGTAGATAAAAATATCGACATACATGTAAATAATAGAAAAAGGTTAGTTAATGCTTTAAATTATTATGAATTAACTGGTAAATTATTTAGTGAAAAAGAAAAAACTGATAAGTTATTATATGATACTATTTTTATTGGTCTTACTATAGATAGAACTTTATTATATGATAGAATAAATAAAAGAGTAGATATAATGGTTAAAGAAGGCCTAATAGAAGAGGCTTTAAAAATTTATAAAAGTAATATAAGAACTAAAGCTGTAATGACTCCTATTGGATATAAAGAATTGTTTAGTTATTTTGATGGTGTGAAATCAATGGATGAATGTATAGAATTAATAAAACAAAATTCAAGAAAGTATGCTAAAAGACAGTATACATGGTTTAACAATCAAATGGATATAAATTGGTTTAATGTTGATTTAGATAACTTTGATAATACAATTAATGAAGTGTATAATTATATAAAAAAATAAATACAAAAACGTATTTATTTTTATTTAAATTCTTAATTTTTATCAAAATCTATTATTGGTGCTTTTAATTCTTTATTTATTATGTCATTATCTGTTATTAAAGAATAAATTTTATCTATTTCTAATTCATAATTTAATATATTTTTAAAATTAGTTAAAATAGGTATATCAATTTGTTTTTTTATTTTATTTAAATAATTTTGTCCCTTTTTGTTAAAACCTAATACTCTAATATAATTAATACTTTGATCTTGTTTTTTATATCCACATAATATATGAACTAGAGATCTTTTTATTTTATTATATGTGTAGTTTTTAGTTTTTACATTATTAATTAATTCATCAATACTATTTGATGCAATAATATGTTTTTTTAATGATTTAGAAAGAATACTATCAACATCTTGATACTTTTCTAAATCATCTATAATTATTTGATGTTTTAATATATCAAAATAATTTTCAATTGAAATATTTTTAATATATTTTAATGTATCAACTGGTACATATTTAGATATATCCTTATTTTCTTTTAATAAATTTCTAATACTTGATGCACTTATAATGTTACTACTTGTATCAAGTGAATGATAATGATTAGTTCTTAAAATAGAAGTAGGTTTAATAGAAGAATTAAGTTTTAATATAGCTTTTATATAACTTATTGCAAGAAGATCATTTGGACTATCGATTTTTAAATCAATATTATCTTTTATTGCTTTCGATAAACTAGTAGGGTAATTATACCCTTGCTTTAAGTATTTTTTTATATCTATATCATTATTTATTTGATATTTTGCAATTTTATATAATGTATCTAAATCGTTTGACTCACTTCCGAATACTAAATAGTCACATTTTAAATGATTTAAAATTGTAATAGCACCCATTGCATAGATATCTGCTGATTGTGTTGAAAAGATAAATGGTAGTTCAACTACTAAATCAACTCCGTATTTTAAAGCTAATTTAGTTTTATCGAATTTATCAATTACAGATACGTCTCCACGATTTAAAAAATTACCAACTAAAACTAAAACTATAGTTTCGTCTTTAAACATTTCTTTAACTTTTTTTAAATGATACAAATGTCCATTGTGAAATGGATTATATTCAGCTATTATTCCAACCATATTAAAACTCCTTTTCATGTATTATAACACAATAATTTTAATTATGTATTTACTTTTTTGGTATTATTTTATATAATTTATGTGGTGATTATAATGAATATTGATATTACTAGACTTAAAAGTGGAATTGATGAGTATATTCCTATTTCACTCGTTTACTCTTTTAGTAAGGATGAGTTATCTAGCACTAATATTATTAGTTTAGATAACGTTAGTATAAATGGTAGTATTACAAAAGAGTTTGATGATTTTAGTCTAAACTTAACTGTAAGTGGTGTAATGGTGTTACCTTGTAGCTTAACTTTAAAACCAACAAACCATAAATTTAGTATAGAAATAGAAGAAGTTTTAGGAGAAAATTATAAAAATAATCAAAATAGTCTTGATATTTTTCCAATAATATGGGAAAATATATTAATGGAAATTCCCATTAGAATAGTTAATGAAGATGTATCAGATATTAAATTATCTGGAGATGGTTGGAAGTTAATAACTGATGGTGAAGAGTAATCCTAATTAAAATATGAAAAGAGGTGTTATAAATGGCTGTACCATTTAGAAAAGTTAGTAAAACAAGAGGACGTAAAAGAAGAACACATTATGTAATAAGCGCTAATGAAACAGTAAAATGTCCAAAATGTGGTGAAGCAAAAAAACCACACAGAGTTTGTCCAAAATGTGGAACATATAAGAATAAAGAAGTTATTAAAACAGCTGAATAGTTGTTTTTTTCTTTTTATATAATTGAATAATACTATAAAATATGATATTATTTTTATAGATAAAAATAATATGTGGGTAAAATAATTCGCAAATTTTTAAAATTTTGAGGTGTAAATATGAATGTAACAAATAGTATCCTGGGGGGGGGTTAAAAATATATTATAATGACTCTTAAACGTATATTTTGATATTTAAAGTATAATAATAAATTATATGATAAAATAAAAAATATA
>CAKPNP010000035.1 GCA_934169415.1 uncultured Bacilli bacterium | reverse complement strand
GATGAAAAAGAGTTATTTGAATATATGGATCCATTAGAAGAAAAGAAGATATGGGAAAATACATTTAAAGAAATCGGCGAAAAACGTGGCGAGAAAAAAGGCAGAAAAGCTGGAATAATCGAAACTGCTAAAAAGATGCTGAATAAAAAGATGGACATCAGTCTTATTTCTGAAATAACAGGATTAACTAAAAAACAAATAATGAGTTTATAACTATAAGATTAAATTCTTGTAGTTTTTTAATAAAATTTTATAGAAGTATGATATAATTATGTAGTATAAATTAAAATTAGTTGAAAGGTGATTATATGATAGAAGAAGAAAAAATAATACATATAGCAGATCTTGCTCATTTATATGTAGAAGAAAATGAAATAAAAAAATATCAAAAACAATGTTTTGATATATTATCTGAAATAGATAAAATAAAGGATGTAGAAATAGATGAAAATACCCCTATAATGATAAGTCCAGTAGTTGATACTAACAGGTATGATGCTGATATGCCTCTAAGCCATATAAGTACTGTAGATGCTTTTAAAAATGCTAAAAGGGTAAAAAATGATTATTTAGTTGTACCTAAAGCATTAAAAGGAGAATAATATGAGATATTTAGATTTAGATATAAGAGAAATAAATAAATTATTAAAAGATAAGAAAATTAAACCAATTGATTTAGTAAATGAAGCTTTTGAAAGAATAGAATCTACTAATTTAAACTGTTTTATAACGCTTAATAAAGAAGAGGCTATAAAAACTGCTAAAGAACTTGAAAATAAAGAAATAGATAATATTTTGTTTGGACTACCTATTGCTATTAAAGATAATATTTTAACTAAAGATTTAAGAACTACAGCGGCAAGTCATATTTTAGAAGATTTTATTCCTATATATGATGCTACAGTAATTTCTAAAATAAAAGAAAAACATATGATTATAATTGGTAAAACTAATATGGATGAGTTTGCAATGGGCTCTACTGGTGAAACTTCTTATTTTGGACCAACTTTAAATCCTATTGATAATAGTTTAGTGCCAGGTGGATCATCTAGTGGTTCAGCGGCAGCTGTTGCATCAGGTATAACTAGTTTATCACTTGGAACAGATACAGGAGGAAGTATTAGACAACCATCTAGTTTTTGTGGATTAGTTGGATTAAAACCAACATATGGTCGTGTTTCAAGATATGGCGTTATTGCTTTTGCATCAAGTCTTGATCAAGTAGGTCCAATTACAAGAGGAGTATATGAAAATGCTTTACTTTTAAATACAATAAGTGGTTATGATTCAAATGATTTAACTTCATCTAAAGAACCAGTTAAAGATTATACTAGTTTAATTGGAAAAGATATAAAAGGTTTAAAAATTGCTGTTCCAAATTATTATATGAGTGATGTAATAGATAAAGAAATTAAATCTAGAGTAGAATCAGTAATCGAAATGTTAAAAAATGCTGGTTGTATTATTGATTATGTAGATATTAAATATTTAGAATATGCAATACCATTATATCAAGTAATAGCTCTTTCTGAAGCTTCTAGTAACTTAGCTCGTTATGATGGAATTAGATATGGACTTAGTGTAGAATCAAACGATTTAATGGATTTATATAAGAAAACTAGAACTATTGGTTTTGGTAATGAAGTTAAAAGAAGAATTATGATAGGTTCTTATGTATTAAGTGGTGAAAACTCTAAAAAATACTATTATAAGGCTTTAAAAGTAAGAAAAGCTTTAACTGATTCATTTAATGAAATATTTAAAAACTATGACTTAATAATAGGACCTACTAATACTTCTACTGCGTATAAATTAGGAACAAAACAAGATGACGCTTTAAAGAGCTTTTATGATGATTTACTTACAATACCAGTTAATATGGCAGGACTTCCTGCAATGAGTTTGCCAATTGGTAAAAACAGTAACTCACTTCCTATAGGTATGCATATAATAGCTTCTTATTTTAAAGAAGATCAAATTTATCAATTAGCTAGTTTTATTGAAGAAAAACTAAAGGAGGTAAAATAATGGAAGCAACAATAGGTATTGAAGTTCATGTAGAACTTATTAGTGATGCTAAGGTATTTTCACTATCTAAAAACAATTTTAAGGATCCTGTTAATACTAATATAAATGCAATTGACTTAGGTCATCCTGGTGTTTTACCTAGACTTAATAAAGGTGTAATTGATTCAGCTTTAAAAGCTTGCCTAGCTCTTAACTGTAATATAAATAAAGTTATGCATTTTGATCGTAAAAATTATTTTTATCCAGACCTACCAAAAGGTTATCAAATAACACAACAAGATACTCCAATAGGTTATGATGGTTATATAAATATATCTAATAAAAAAATTGATATTGAAAGAATACATATAGAAGAAGATACATGTAAAAGTATACATACGGATTATACTTTACTTAATTTTAATAGAGCAGGTGTTCCTTTAATTGAAATAGTTACTCGTCCTTGTATGAAAAATGGAACTGAGGCTATGGAATATTTAGAAAAATTAAGAGAAACTTTATTATATTTAGGTGTTAGTGATGTTAAGATTGAAGAAGGTAGCATGAGATGTGATGTTAATGTTTCTGTATCTAACACTGATAAATTAGGAACTAAAGTAGAAGTTAAGAATATAGGTTCTATTAAAAATGTTGGACTTGCTATTGATTACGAAATAAAAAGACAAACTGATTTAATTAATAACGGTGAGGTTATTAAAGAACAAACAAGAAGATTTGATGATAAAACATCTACAACTATTTTAATGCGTTATAAAGAAACTAATTCTGATTATAGATATTTTCCAGAACCAGATATTCCTTATGTAATTTTAACTGATGAAGATATAGAACAGGTTAAAAAAACACTTCCTATTTTGGGTGATGAATTAAGAAATAAATATAAAAAATTAAACATAAATGACAATGCTATTAATACGATTATATCATCAAGAGATATATGTGATTTCTTAGAATCAGTAATAGATGAATGTAATCCTATAATAGCTGCTAATTTATTAACAGGAGATATACTTTCATATTTAAATAAAAATATTGTTAGTCTTTATTCAACAAAATTGTCTAAAGAAAACTTTATTAAATTAGTTAACGCTTTAGATAAAAATATAATATCAAGTTCTTCTTCTAAAAAAATTATAGATATTATATTAGAAAATGATAAAGATGTAGATTTAATAATAAAAGAAAATAATATGGAGCAAATTTCTGATGATTCATTTATAAAAGAAATTATTATTAAAGTAATAAGTGAAAATCCGGATTCTGTTAAGGATTATAAAGAGGGTAAAGATAGAGCTATTAAATATTTAATGGGACAAGTTATGAAGGAAGCTCATGGTAAAGTTAATCCAAGTGTTTCTATGCAACTATTAATTAAAGAATTGTCTAATATTTAATTTTATAGTATAATTAGTACGGAGAGTGAAGATATGAAAAAAATAAAGGAACATAAGTTAGCTATTTCAATATTTGTAGTATGTGTAATACTATTTATACTTGCATTTATAGCTATTTATTCTATGTTTAATCCAAGCAATAGTAAAAGTGTTTATGGATCTAGATTAGATGGTGAGGTTAATATAGAAACTAATACTATAGATGAAATAAAATCTAAAATTAGTGCTTCTAATTTAGTAAGTGAAGTAACATACAATAAAAATGTTAGAATTCTTAAATTTATTATTACAACAAGTAGTACTGATGAAGCAGGATTACAAAAATTATCTAGTGTAATTACTGATAACTTATCAAAAGAAGCTAAAGATTATTATGATATAGAAATATATGTAAATGGAGACTCTTCATTTTTACCTATGATAGGATATAAATCTAAGAGTGCAAATAATTTTACTTGGACAGTAAATAGAGGTGAAGATAGTGAATAAGAAAAAAATTATAATCACTTCTATAGTTTTAGTAATACTTATAATAATATCATTTTCAGTGTATTATTTTTTAACTCGTGAAGATAAAGTTACTAGTTTAAATTTAATTGAAAAACAATGGATAGAAAGCAATAAAAACAATGTAATAGATATGTCTATTTTAAGTGATATTCCAATTCTTTCATATAATGGTGAAGGATTAATTATGAGTTTTTTATCTTCATTAAATGAACAAACTAATCTTTCATTTAATAAAGTATCATATAATTTAGGTGAAGAAGTTAAAACTTCGTATGCTTTTAAATTAAAAGATAAAATAGAAGATAATGATATATTAATTTATGAAGATAATTATGCACTTATAACTAAAGGAAGTATTTATAAATCAATAGATGATCTATCTATTACAGTTGGAGTTTTAAATGATGATTTACAAAATATAAATAATTATTTATTTGATTCTAATATTGTTTTTAAAACATATTCTACTAAAGCTGAAATGTTAGCAGATTTAGATAGTGATAAGATAAATGCAGTAGCTATTCTTAAAACTACTAATTTAAAAGATATTTTAACTAAAAATTATAAGATTGCTTATAATATTTCTGATTATAAAAAGTATTATGTTTTATCGCTTGGTAATGAGGAAAAATTAAATAATATTTTAATTAAATATTATAATAAATGGAAAAATGATAAATATGTTACTACTTATAATACATATTTAGAGAAAGATTATTTTAAATTTACTGAGGTTACAGACTCTGATGCAGTAAAATTTAGAAGTAAAAGATATACATATGGATTTATTTTAAATTCACCTTACGATGATATATTAGATTCTAAATTAACAGGTATAAATAACTCTTTAATTTCATCATTTTCTTCTGCTACTAATGCTGAGATTAGTTATAGAAAATATGATTCTATTGAATCTTTAGTAGATGCTTTTAATAAAAATGAAATAGATTTCTTCTATGGAATTAATAATACCACTAAATATGCAATGGATGTATATGAAACAAGTGATGTATATACTAATAATTTAGTTATTTTAAAACATACTACTAATAATACACTAATTAAATCAATAAAATCTGTTAGTGATATTTATACTATTAAAAATAGTAATATAGAAGAGTATTTAGATAAAAATAATATTACTTATATTTCTTATTCTAATATGGATGAATTAATTAAAAATGTTAATAATAATTCTATAATTATAATGGATATAAATAACTATAATTATTATAAAGATAAATTAAAAGAATATATTGTATGTAATATAAGTAGTTATGATTCTTATCATTATATAATAAGAGATATATCAGATAATAGGGTTTTTTCTAAATTGTTAGATTTTTATGTTACATATAATGATACTGAACTTTATGTAACAGATGGTTTAAATAGTCTTATAAATACTCCTAAAGGACCAATAATATTAAAATATATAGCTTATATATTAGGAAGTTTATTAATAATATTATTATTTATTTTATCGGTTTTAAAAATTAAACCTAAGAAAAAAAGAAAAAAAACTAATCTAAGTAAAGAAGATAAATTAAGATATATAGACACTCTAACAAGTCTAAAAAATAGAAATTATTTAAATGACTCAGTTGAAAAATGGGATAAATCAGAAGTTTACCCACAAGGTATAATTATTATAGACTTAAATAATATAGCTTATATTAATGATAATTATGGTCATACTGAGGGAGATTTAGTTATTACAGAAGCTGCAGGTGTACTTATATCTAATCAACTTGAAAAAACAGAAATAGTTAGAACTAATGGTAATGAATTCTTGATATATTTAGTTGGATATGATGAAAAACAAATAGTTACATATATTAAAAAATTAAATAAAGAATTAAAAGAAATTAAACATAACTTTGGTGCAGCTATAGGATATAGTATGATTCTAGATGAAATAAAAACTATAGATGATGCTATAAATGAAGCAACAATCGATATGAGAAACAATAAAGATAGTAAGGAATAATATGAGTAAAATTAAAAAAAACATAATAAACTTATATAATATATTAAGGTTACCTGAAATGTTAATACTTCCAGGTAATCTTGCTTTCTTTTTAATACTTTCTTTGATTCCTACAATTTCTTTAATAGGTATATTTGCATCTAGTTTATCACTTTCTACAGAATCTTTAATAAGTTATTTATCTACTTCTTTACCTAAAGAGGTATATAATATCCTGTTTTCATTTATTAATAGTACAGATTTAGGAACTACTAGTTTATTATTTTTTGTAGTAGGTTTTTATGTATCAAGTAATGGACCGGATAGTTTAATAACAGCTTCAAATATTTTGTATAAATATGATAATGATAATTATATATTTAGAAGAGTAAAAGCTTTATTTATGACGTTTTTTGTAATAATACTATTTATATTTATTTTAATTGTATTAGCATTCGGAAGCCTTATATTAAATAAAATGATGTCTTTAGGTACACTTGGTAAATTTATTGCTACTAATTATTTAATCATAACTGTAATGAAGTTTATTTTAGCTTTTATCTTTATATTTTTAATAATTAAAATAATATATACTATGTGTTCTAGAGTAAAAAGTAAGTATGTAAACATAGGAAGTTTATTTTCTACTGTTGCAATAATATGTGTAACTACTGTTTATTCTTTTTATGTAAATAATATAGCGCATTATAATATAATATATGGAAGTTTATCTAGTTTAGCTATATTAATGTTTTTGATATATTTGATATCATATATATTAGTTTTAGGAATAGCTATTAATCATAATTATTATATTAACTGCGAATAAAAAAATATTTATAGTATATAATACTTATAGATATATATTTATTGCCGTATATATTTAAGTACACAGATTACTTTAGTACCGAGTTTAAGTTTTATATAACTTATAAGTATTAGATAGGCAATGCTAACAGGATTTTATTTCCTGTTTTTTTTGTTGACTATTGAATTTATTTAATCTATAATTATTATAGATAATAAAGGGGTGAAGTTATGAATAAAACTAAAGTAATTGCTACAGTAGGCCCATCTAGCAATGATAAAGAAACAATTAAATCACTTATATTAAATGGCGTTGATTGCATAAGAATAAATTCAAGTTATGCTAGTTATAGTTTTTGCAATGAAATTAAATCGATTGTAGATGAACTTAATAAAGAATTAAAAACTTATGTATCCATAATGTTAGAATTAAAAGGGGATAAAATTAGAATAGGTAAAGTATTAAATGATGTAGCTTTCTTGAAATATGAAGATAAAATTAGAGTATATACATCTAAAGTAATTGGAGATAGTACTAAATTTAGTATAGAATATCCTAATTTAGTTAATATTGTAAGTTTGGGCTCTATATTAAAAATAGATGATGGCAATGTTTTACTAAAAGTTTTAGATATCGAGAACGATTATTTACTATGTAAAGTAATTAAAGATGGTATTATAGCAACAAATAAAAGTGTTAGCTTAAGTGGTATAAAAAAAGAATCTCCATACTTAAAAGATGCAGATAAGGAAATTATAAAATATGCATCAGATAGTAATATAGATTTCTTATCTTTACCTAGTGTTAGAACTGAAGAAGATATATTAGAAGTAAATGATTTGTTAATTAATTTAGGTAATGATCATATACAGATAATTTCTAAGATAGAAAATATAGATGCAGTTAATTCAATTGATAGTATAATTAAAGTAAGTGATGGTGTTACTATATCTAGAAATGCTTTAGGTTGTGAAGTACAGATTGAAAAAATACCAGGTATACAAAAGAGTATAATAAAAAAATGTAATGAAAAAGGAATAATAAGTATAGTAAGTTCGGATTTGTTTGTTAATATGTCATCTACATATAGTCCTACTAAATCTGAAATAAGTGATATAGCATCATCGGTATTAGATGGTGTATCTGCAATTATGTTAGGTAGCGAGACTGCTATTAGTAAATATCCTATAGATAGTTTAAAAATACTTGAAAGAACTATTAAATATGCTTTAGAAGATAGAGATAACAAAATTATATTAAATAATAGTGATAATGATACAACAAGTAATCTTTTATATAGTGTTGCAGTGTGTGCTGATAATTTAAAATGTAAAGCCATATTTGCACCTACAATAACAGGATTTACAGCTAGAAAAATAAGTGCTTGTAAACCAAACTGTCCAATTTTAGCTATAAGTCCAGAAATAGATACAGTAAAATCTTTATCGCTTAATTTTGGGGTTTATCCGGTTTTAATAAGTGAACTTAAAAGTTTTGATGCAATAATAGAAGTAAGTAGGAAAATAGCACTCGATTATTTAAAATTAAAAAAAGGGGATATTATAATTATAACAGGCGGTTATCCTTTTAAAAAAACACGTCATACGAATTTTATAAAAATAGAAGAATTATAGGGGTGATATAGTGTATAATTTAGGAGAACACTTTTCTATTGATTTAAATAAAATAAAACCAGATCCACTTTGTGTTATAACTGGTGATAAATATAGGTTTACAGTTTTAACTGAAAGATTAATAAGATTAGAATTTAACAATGAGGGCAAATTTAATGATTTACCAACCATGCTTGTTTCTAATAGAAATTTCAAGAAACCTATATTTGATTTTAAAGAAAATACTACATATTTAGAAATAACTACCTCATATTTTAAATTAATTTATAATAAGGGTAAAAATTATAAAAACGTTAAAAATTTTAGAGTTGAATTACTTAATACAGATAGATATTGGAATTATGGACATGTGGAAGCTAGAAATTATAGTGCTCCATTAAGGATAGAAAATGGTAAAATTATAAATACTAAAAGTTTATATTCTAATGATGGCTTTGCATCAATAGTTGATGATACTAAATTAATGGGAGAAAATGGAATTCCATTAGATAGTGATGCTAGAGTTGATATTTATTTATTCATGTATAATAATGATTTTAATTTATGTTTGAAAGATTATTTTAATCTTACAGGATATCCTGCTTTAATTCCTAGATTTGCTCTTGGTAATTGGTGGAGTAGAAATAACGATTATAATGATACAACGTTAAAAGAATTAATAGATAATTTTAAAAAATATGAAATACCTATATCAATAGTTTTACTGGATAAAGATTGGCATGTAAGAACTTATGAAGGTAAAAACCATTTAAAAACAGGTTTTACGTTTAATAAAGATTATTTTTCTAATCCTTATGAAATGATTAATTATTTACATTCTAATGGTATTAGAATAGGACTTAATGTAAATCCTACTGAAGGATTTTATAAAATAGATGATAATTATGAGCAAGCTATAAAGTATTTAAAACAACAAGAAAATGGTGTTATACCATTTAATGTATTAGATCCAAAATGTGTTGATGTTTATTTAAAACTTTATATGCACCCACTAGATGCTATAGGAATAGATTTCTTTTGGTTAGATTTCTTAAATAAAGATAATATTTTAAATGATTATTTAGTAAAATACTATCAATTTAAAGATATGACTAGAAACTATAAAAGAAGACCATTTTTACTTGGATATAATGATACAATTGCTGAACATAGGTATCCAGTTCTTTATTCAGGAAAAACTGTAGTTAGTTGGGATTCATTAAAACAAATACCTTTTTATAACATAAATGCTGCTAATAATGGTATAAGTTTTTATTCACATGATGTTGGAGGATATTTTAAAGGTATTGAAGATAATGAATTATATATAAGATATGTACAATTAGCTACATTTTCTCCTATTTTAAAATTTGGAGCAGATAAAGGAACATATTATAAAAGAGAACCATGGAGATGGAATATTAAAACACTTGGTATAGTAAGGGATTATTTGCAGCTAAGACATAAATTAATCCCATATTTATATAGTGAGGCATATAAGTATTATAAGGAAGGCGTAAATATAATTACTCCTTTATACCATAAAGCAAAAGAAATGTACGATGATCCTTTATATAAAGATGAATATTATTTTGGTTCACAATTATTTATCTGTCCTATTACTAAAAAGAAAGATTACGTAATGGATAGAGTAGTTCATAGATTTTATATTCCAGAAGGTGTTTGGTATGATTTCTTTACAGGTAAAAAATTTCCAGGTAATAAAGACTATGTAACATTTTATAAAGACCAACACTATCCTGTGTTTGCTAAAGCAGGTAGCATAATACCACTTGGTAAAAATGATAATATTAACGATACAACTCCACCGAAAGATATGGAAATTCATTTCTTTCCTGGAGTATCTAATGAATATTATTTATATGAAGATGATGGTATAAGTAGTTTATACGAAAAAGGTTTTTATTTACTTACTAAAATCGAGTATAATTATTTACCTAATAACTATACAGTAATACTTAGAGCTATGGAAGGTAAAAGTGGAATTGTTCCAGAAAGAAGAAATTATAAATTTGTTTTTAGAGATACAAAAAAAGCAACAGATGTTATAGTATATGAAAATAGGGAACAAATAAATTGTACTTCGTATGTATCAGGAACTGATTTTATAGTTGAAGTAAAAGATTGTAAGAGTATATCTCAATTAACTATAAATTGTAAGGGTAAAGATATAGAAATTGATGCAACAAGATTAATAAATGAAGACATATTTGAAATTTTAGATGATTTACAAATTGAAACTTTATTAAAAGAAGAGATTGATAAAGTAATATTTAGTGATTTACCTATTAAGAAAAAAAGAATAGAAATTAGAAAATTAGAAAGAAAAGGTCTTGATAGAAAATTTGTTAAATTATTTTTAAATTTATTAGAATACGTTTCTAACGTATAAATGATAACAGGAAATTAATTTTTTCTGTTTTTTCTATATATAAATTGAAAAATAGTGAGTATTATGATATTATTTTTATAGATAAAATAAAGGAAGTATAAGCATGATAAGACATAGTGCTGCAAATAGTATCCCTAGCGGCTTAAGTAAATATTGTAATGACTCTTAAACGTATATTTTGATATTTAAAGTATAATAATAAATTATATGATAAAATAAAAAATATACTAGGA
>CAKPNP010000034.1 GCA_934169415.1 uncultured Bacilli bacterium | reverse complement strand
CTTTTTCTTCTGGTGTCATATTTTGAACACGAGTAAATGTTACAGTTTGAGTTAAATCTCGAAGCATATATCTATCAAGATATTCTTTCATTTCTGTTTTAGCAAAATCACCTGTATAATCAAGATTTTTATCAAGAAATCTTATACCAGAAACCAATCCTTTTTTTGAAATTAAAATTCCTGTTCTATCATCTATCAACCATTTAACCGGTGATACTTCTACCCAAACGTAATCACCATTTCTATATTCAACACCATTTGAAAGTTTGAATTTATTGCTACCAAAATCAGAGTTAGCTTTTATACGAATATATTCCTTTCCTTGATATTCGTATTCTTCATAGGTTACAGGTTTAAATCCTGTATCGTAGTCATCATATTTTACAGAATCAAATGTGTAGCTTCTTCCCGTTTTATTCATTCCTCTATTATATTCTGACTCTAGTATATTTTGCATTCTTGAATCAGCAGCATTTTGAGGATATTCTCCATACTCTACTTCTTCTGTTCCATTGTATCCTCTCACTCTGCTTGGGGAGATTTGGGAGAAGATTACAAAAGATTGTAAAGCTGGGCGAACAACACCATTGCGTTGATACCTATGCTTGTTGCTCCTATTACCAGTCAAATTGACCCCGCAGACATTATAAACGCCATCATCAGATTTAGTCCAAAAACGACTAGTTCTACCAGTTAAAGATTTATCTTCATCTATATTATAATCAGTATCTTCACATAAATAACTACCTGTTAAAACACATAAATCTGTAATTGCAGCTTTTGTTCCATATTTTCTAATTACTTCTAATTGGGATTCACTACTGTTTCCCCAAATTTGTCCTTCAGACAATAAAGTCAAATCTTGACTATTCATTTTAATCATCACCACAGTTATATTTTACCATATAATTTCATTTTTTCTTATTTTTTTTGAAAATTCATAAATTTATTCGAATGATATTTTAAATACACCAATAAAAACACTGATAGTCAAATCCATAAAAAAGTGCATTACGCACTTAATCATTTACAATATTACTATCTATAATAACTTTTAATTTATTATATATATTATCGACTTCATCTTTATTACCCTCAATTGCAACTACATTCATTACAGGTTCTATATACTTATCTATTTCAAAAATGACATTATTATTTATATATACATAACGTTTTCTTACCAATTTTTTGTTTCATTTAATTCTAAAATTTCTAATAACGATTTAACAAACTCTCTATTTTTATCATCAATTAATAAATCTTTTGATTCTCTGCTTACTTTTAAAACACTATCACTTAAGTTATCATCTTTAAAATTTTAGTGATTCTTGCCATAACTTTACCACTATTTTTATAAAGTGTTCTAGTTTGTTTATCAGTTAATTCTGGCATGATATTATCCACACTTCATTTTTACTTATTAAATCTATTAAAATCTATTTTTAATACCTTTTGAACTGGTTTGGATATACTTGTATCTAAATTTTTTAATCTAGCTATTGCTCGTTCTCTTATAGATTCATAGATTCTATCACAACACTCAAAACATTCAATAAAGTGTTCTGCTGTAATAAATTCACTATCATAAACTTTTGCGAATGCAAACGCTTTATCAATGATAGATATTGCTAAATCAGGATTATTAACCATATCATTATACACTATATGACTTTTTTTAGTGGCATTTAATATAATATTTACTATTTGAGCTCTTATATTTTCATTTTCAAAAGATATTCCACTTTTTACATAATAATCTTCAATTACTTTATCAATTATTTGATATAAAATATCTTCAGTAGGTTCTTTAACAGTAATTTTTTCAAATCTTCTTTTTAAAGCATCAGAACTAAAGAACTCTTGATATTCTTTTTCAGTTGTTGTTCCAATTACTTTTAAGTTAGATCTATCAATATAATATTTTAACATAGATGCCATGTCATTATTACTTTTACTACCTGCACCAAGACCATATATTGTATGAATTTCATCGATGAAAACTATTATGTCAAATCTTTCACATAAATTCAGTAATCTAATCATGCTATCTTCAAACATTCCGACATATCTACAACCTGCAACTACATTACTTGGATCAACTTCCAAAATTATTTTTCCTTGTAAAAAATTTGGGACTTCTCCTGTTTTAATTCTATAAGCTAGTTCATCTACTATTGCAGTTTTACCAACACCTGATTCTCCAACTATTAATGGTCTTTTTTTATCTTGAGCTAAAGTAATCATAAGATTTTTTAACTCTTTTTCTCTTCCAATGGTTGGTGAAACAATGTAATTTTTTCGATTTAATACTTTTCCATATTTTTCAAGTTCTGAAATATCTTTATCAGATAATGTTGGAGTTACTGTAGAAGCAAAAAAATTTTGTTTTACTGACACATTATTAGTAACAACAGGTTTAGTTTCTTCAAACCTTTCTTTTTCTTCTGGTGTCATATTTTGAACACGAGTAAATGCTACAGTTTGAGTTAAATCTCGAAGCATATATCTATCAAGATATTCTTTCATTTTTGTTCTATCAAAATCACCTTTATAATCAGTTCTTTTATCAAGGAATCTTATACCGGAAACCAATCCTTTTTTTGAAATTAAAATTTCTGTTCTATCATCTATCAACCATTTAACCGGTGATACTTCTACCCAAACATAATCACCATTTCTATATTCAACACCATTTGAAAGCTTGAATTTACCGCCAACAAAATCAGAGTTAGCTTTTACACGAATATATTCCTTTCCTTGATATTCGTATTCTTCATAAGTTACAGGTTTAAATCCCGTATCATAATCATCATATCTTACAGAATCAAATGTGTAACTTCTTCCCGTTTTATTCATTCCTCTATTATATTCTGACTCTAGTATATTTTGCATTCTTGAATCAGCAGCATTTTGAGGATATTCTCCATATTCTACTTCTTCTGTTCCATTGTATCCCCTCACTCTATTCGGTGAGATTTGAGAAAAGATTACAGAAGATTGCAAAGCTGGGCGAACAGCACCATTGCGTTCATACCAAAATTTGATGTTCCTATTACCATTCTCCATGACCGCGCAGATAGTATTACAAACATTATCAGATCTAGTCCAAAAACAACTAGTTCTATCAGTTAAAGATTTATCTTCATCTATATTATAATCAGTATCTTCACATAAATGACTACCTGTTAAAACACATAAATCTGTAATTGCAGCTTTTGCTCCATATTTTCTAATTACTTCTAATTGGGATTCATTACTGTTTCCCCAAATTTGTCCTTCAGACAATAAAGTTAAACCTTGACTATTCATTTTATCATTCATAACAATATTTCATCCTCCTCAATTTATGGCACTTATACTATCATTTTTTGATTAGTTTGTCAAACTTTAAATTCATTTGTAAAACCAGGGTTTAACATAGTCAAATCCATAAAAAAAGTGCATTACGCACTTAATCATTTACAATATTACTATCTATAATAACTTTTAATTCATTATATATACTATCGACTTCATCTTTATTACCCTCAATTGCAACTACATTCATTACATGTTTTGTATACTTATCTATTTCAAAAATGACATTATTATTTATATATACATAACGTTTTCTTACCAATTTTTTTGTTTCATTTAATTCTAAAATTTCTAATAACGATTTAACAAACTCTCTATTTTTATCATCAATTAATAAATCTTTTGATTCTCTACTTACTTTTAAAACACTATCACTTAAGTTATCATCTTTAAAATTTTAGTGATTCTTGCCATAACTTTACCACCATTTTTATAAAGTGTTCTAGTTTGTTCATATTCTTCCTTTAATACATAATTATTACTTATACAATAATCAATAAAGGGAGCTATATCATTCACCTTAAAACTATATTCATATTCTTTATTCATTTTCTTTTTTCCTTTCCTAATACTGAATTAACATAATTGAATTGCGTAAACAATTTGTATTCAATAAAATTTTATGACTATTAAAACAATTAATAAAATGATTTTTTCTAATTTTATTAACTAAATATAGTGTATCATTTATTTATTAGAAAGTCTTTAGTTTTAAAATAAATTTACCTATAAATTTTTTTATAAAAAAAGTGCTAGATAAAATACGTATATTCTATATTTTATATAAAAAAACTTAAGAATTTAGTTTTTCTCTTAAGTCTTTTAATATTTCGTTACACATATCAATCTCTTTTTTATCTTCAATTGGATATAAAATGTAATCATTATCATTATTTACTATATAATTTGATACAAATATTTCTAACTTACCATCTGTATTTCTTTTATTATTTGTATAAACAAGATATTTTTTAGATGTCGTTTTTGAAGTAAATTGCATAAGTACTTCATATTCTATTTTTTGACCATTTTCTATATTAAAAATTTTTTTACTCATAAAATTAAACTATCTTCTTTTTAATCCAGGATTTCTATCTAAAATATCTTCTATATTAATTTCATTTTCTAAATCATCTATAGATGTTTCGTAATTATGAGCTTTAACATCTTTTTCTGTATATAAATCGAGAAGTGATTCGATATAAAAACCATATTCATGTGTTTGACAGATCTTTTCTTTGCTTTTTATATCATAATACTCATATATTTCATCTCTATAATAATAATCTGAAACATATCCACCACCACGGCGAGCTTGCCCTTCAATTGCCCTTTCCTCATTTATTGCTATAAGTTTTCTATTACAAAACCATAATTCATCTGCATTATATACTACATATACATCTGATATAGTATAACTATCATTCATCGTATTTACTGATGAAGAAACATATTTATCATGTTGTTTATCTTGATAATTTTTTACCTTGAAAATTCCACCTATTATAGCAGCAGTAAAGACAGCTCCAACTATCCACTCAAAATTATTACTTATAAAATCAACAACAATATTATGTTTTTCTTCTATTTCATCTTCTATAGATTCAATTTCTTCATCTACTATTTCATCTTTTCTAAACTCAATTTCTTCATTTTCATTTAAATCTTTCATATATAACCTCTTTCTCATTTAAAGGACACTTATTATAGCATATTTTCCGTTTTTGTCAAATCCACTAAAAAAAGTGCATTACGCACTTATTTTATAAACATTCCATCACCAAAACTAAAAAATCTATATTCTTTAGCTATTGCTTCTTTATAAGCATTCATTATATTATCTTTACCAGCTAAGGCACTAACTAACATAACAAGTGTTGATTTAGGTAGGTGAAAATTAGTAATTAAAGCATCTATTGCTTCAAATTTATATCCTGGATATATAAATATATTAGTTTCACCACTACATTCTTTAAAACATCCATACTTTTTAATTATTGACTCTAAAGTTCTTGTTGATGTAGTACCAACACTTATAATTCTTTTGCCATTTTTTTTAGCTTCATTTAGTATATCTGCAGTTTTACTATTCATACAATAGTATTCACTATGCATAACATGTTTAGTAACATCTTCTACATTAACAGGTCTAAATGTTCCAAGACCTACATGTAGGGTTACATAACATATAGTTACTCCCTTTTCTTCTATTTTAGAAAGTAGTTCTTTAGTAAAATGAAGACCTGCTGTAGGAGCTGCTGCACTACCTATATTTTTAGCATACACTGTTTGATATAAATCTTTATCATATAATTTTTCATGAATATAAGGAGGAAGTGGCATTTCACCTAAAGAATCTAGTATTTCATATAAAATTCCATCATATATAAGTTCAAATATTCTTATTCCTTCATCACGTACTTCAATACATTTAGCTTTTAATTTATCACTAAAATTAACAACAGTTCCTACTTTAATTCTTTTAGCAGGACGAGTTAAACATTCCCAAATATTGCCTTTAGTATTTTTTAACATCAATAATTCAATTACAGCATTAGTATCTTCTTTAGTACCTATTAATCGTGCTGGTATTACTTTAGTATCATTAAGTACTAATACATCGTTAGAATCTAATAAATCTACTATATCTTTAAATTTTTTGTGTTCTATATCTCCTGTTACTTTATCTAAAACCAATAATCTTGCTTCATCTCTTTTTTCTAAGGGAGTTTGGGCTATTAAATTTTCTGGTAAATCATAATCAAAATCTTCTGTTTTCATATATAACCTCACATATCTAAATTATTTTGATGGTTTATTTTTAAGTGTTCATAAGCTTTTTCTGTAACCATTCTACCACGAGAAGTACGTTTTAAAAAACCATTTTGTAATAAATAAGGTTCATAAACATCTTCAATAGTAGTTTGTTCTTCACCTATACTTGATGCTAAAGCATCAATACCAACTGGACCACCATTAAATTTTTCTATTATTGATCTAAGTAGATTATAATCTGTTTCATCTAATCCACATGAATCAACTTTTAGTTTATCAAGTGCCATATTAGTAATATCTAAATCTATTACTCCATTACCCATTACCATAGCATAATCTCTTACACGTTTAAATAATCTATTAGCTATACGTGGTGTTCCTCTACTTCTTTTAGCAAGTTCTATAGCAGCACTTTCTATAATTGGACAAGATAGTACCCTAGATGTTCTTTTAATAATCTCAGTTAACTCTTCTACTGTATAATAATTTAATTTAGCTATTATACCAAATCTATCACGTAAAGGACTTGATAAATCACCTGTTCTAGTAGTTGCTCCAACAAGTGTAAATGGGGGTAAGTCTATTTTAATATTTCTAGATGATGAATCATTACCAACAACTATAGTTAAAGTAAAATCTTCCATAGCAGAATATAATGTTTCTTCAATAAATCTAGGAATTCTATGTATCTCATCTATAAATAATACATCTCCTGGTTCTAAACTAGATAAAATAGCAGCTAAATCGCCTGTTTTTTCAATAGCAGGACCAGTCGCTAATTTAAGTGAACTGCCAAGTTCATTAGCTATTATATGAGCAAGAGTTGTCTTACCAAGTCCAGGAGGGCCATATAATAATACATGATCTAAAACTTCCTCCCTCATTTTAGCTGCTTTAATATATATATCAATATTTTCTTTTACTTCACTTTGACCAATATATTCTGAAATACTTGAAGGTCTTATGTTTTTTTCAAAGCTATCTTCATTAAGCTCTTCGCTAGTTAATAATCTATCCATTATATCTCCTATCTAAGTAATAATTTTAATGATTCTTTTATTTGATTTTCTAAAGATTCATTAGTATTTACTTGTTTTATAACTTTATTAATATCTACTAATTTATATCCTAATGCTTTTAATGCTTCTACTAACTCGTCATTAGTATCGCTAGTATCAGTTACTTCTATATTAAGTTTTCCTTTTAAATCAAGGATAATTTGACGAGCAACTTTATCTCCTATTTTAGGAAATTTTTTCAAATATAAAATATTTTCTCTTTCTATAGCATCAACTATTCCTGAAATAGAACCAGTTGCAAGTATAGGTAGTGCCATTTTACACCCTAATCCTTTTACTTCAATAAGCTTTAAAAACAAATCTTTTTCCTCTTTTGTTTTAAAGCCATATAATGATATTTCATCTTCTTTAACAAGTTCATAAATAAAAACCTTATATTCGCTATCTACATTAAAAGAGTATGGATTTGGTGTATATATTAAATAACCTATTCCGTTATTATCAAGTGATATATAATTACTTTCTATCTCAGTTACAATACCTTTAATATATGAATACATAAATAAAACCTACCATTTCCATAGATAATTATACCAAACATATTTTTGTTTGTCTATTAATATATCAAAAAAAGAAGAAAATTATCTTCTTTTCGCGCCACCCATAGCAGGCATATTAATATTTCCAACTGTTGTAACATAAGAATTAATATCTACCGTTTTATATAACGTACCACTATATCCTCCAAGTTCATATACACCATCTAAAGAAGAACTTGTGCTCTTACCATCTACATAAATATAGTATGTACCTATATTTAATGAAGGTGTTGAAATAACTATAGAACTATAAGTTTTAGAAGGAGCAAAAGTTAATACTTCACCATCTCCATCCATAATACTAACTGTTGAATTAGCTTCTTTTTTAGAACCAAAATTAATAGTTAATGAGTACTGTGTTGAAGAAGTGCTAACACCTTGTAACATTCCTCTAGATCCACTTGCTATTAAAGTACCACCAGTTATTTTAAATGTTCCATCATAATCAATTGCACCATCCGAATTACTTACTGGTCCGTTTACTATAACAATACCATTAGTCATTAAAATTGAATTATTAGAATCTAACCCATCACCATCTGCTGAGACATTAATATATCCACCATTTATAGTAAGAATACTATCACTACTAGAAGAATTTATATTTATTCCATCATCAGTTGAATTTACATAAATAGTTCCTTCATTTATAGTTATTTTAGAAGCTTCTAATCCTTCAGAACTATTTTTAATATTTATATTACCATTATTTATTTCTAAATAATTATCAGCATGTATTCCATCATCATCTGATGAAATTGTATACGTTCCACCATTTATTATAACCGATGAGTTAGAATGAATAGAATCATCAGTTGAATTTATATAAAACTCTCCACCATTTATAGTAACTAAATTACTAGCTTTAATAGCTTTGCTACTTTCACTAGAACTTTTAGTAGTTAAGTTAAATACACCACTTTCTATAGTTATATCATAAGATTCAATAGCATCATTATTAGAATTAATAGTTATATTAGCATCATCAATTAAAATATACCCATCACTACTAGTTATTTTAATTCCATTACTATTAGAGTTAATATTTATATTACCTGATTTAATTGCCAAATAATCTTTAGCCTTAATTCCTTCATTATTGGAATTAATATTCATATTACCTGATAATATTTGTATATAACCTTTGCTATATATTCCATTATCACTAGCTGTTATATTAAGATTACCACACCCAGTAATTATTAAATTACTATTACTATATATAGTAGCATTAACTTCATCATTAATTAAAGTACTACTTAAAGTATTAACCGTTTCATCTAATATATTTATAACTACTTTACTAGCATTTGTAACATTAATTGCATAACTAGTTAAAGAATTAATAGTTACATTATCTAAAGTTAAATATACTATCCCACTACTATTAATTACTATACTTCCATCAAGTTCATTAGTTAAATAATAATTTCCACTTTTTTTAATAGTTAAAATAGAATTATTATAATCATAACTACTATCTATATTAGATAAATCAATATAATAATTATCTAAAGTATCACTAACAGAATCATAAGTTAAGGTATCACTTTTAAATATTAACCTTGGCGTAATAACAATAACAACTAATAAAATAATTAAAATAAATATATATATCTTTTTCATAATTACAACTCATTTTCTTTTAACTGGTTAGATAACATAACTTTTAAATTACCATTTTTAATTCTTATATCATCTATTAGATCTTTTTCTTTAATGCCATTTTTAGTAACAATACGATATTCAAGTTCGTATAAACTACCCATATTAATAGTTTTTGATTTTAGTAATTCAGATTTATCAGTATATTTATTAAATACATCATCAAATATTCCCTCATAATCTAAATCTTCTGGAACAACTATTTTTAATATTTTACTATTATAACCACTTAATATATTTGTTTTTTCTAATAAAATAATTAAACCGCATGCAATAAAAGTAAACATGATTGCAAAATATATTTGTCCCATACCTGTAGATAATCCAACAGCCATTGCTAAAAAGATACTTAATAAATCTTTTGAAGAACCTGGTGTTGATCTAAATCTAATAAGACTAAATGCACCAAGTATAGCAACAGAAGTACCTAAATTACCATTTACCATCATAATGATAACATTTACAATTAAAGGTAATAAAATAATTGTTACTAAAAAATTTTTATTACTATTTTTATTTATATTATGAACTACTGCTATAATAAATCCTAATACTATTGATACAACAAAACAAACTAAACATGATGTAATAGTTAAACTACTACTTAAAATACTTTCAAACATTTTTAACCTTCCTTCTATATACTTCTCCATATTTGGAAAAAGAGCATGGATAAATTTTTAATTCAGATAAAATACTCGTAAACCAAATAGGTAAACTATCTAGAGTTTTAACTTCCATAATAAAATATTCTTCATCTAATAAAGGTAAATTATTATATTTTTTAGAAAAATCCAATTCTTTTAATCTATACTTTATATCAAAATCAAAAGTTAATCTAAATTCTTTATTATCTTTACAATAATAAGCTAATCTATTATATTCTAGATAAACTTTAGGTTTTAGATTATAGTAATTAAAAGTATAATCGATTTCTTTCATTATTTGAGTATTTATATTTGATTTTTTATTATAATAATAATTGTAAAAATCAGATAATTTCATACTAACTCTTCTTTTACTTACAACACAATCATATTTCTTTTTAATTTCTAAGAAAACTTCACTATCAGGTGTAGGTAAATTATAACTTCTAAGTCTTACTTTTTCTTTATATAATGGTTTTTCATTTGATTTAATAACTAAATCATAATTATCAGTATCAAAATATAAATTACAAATAGTACTAAAACCATGTGAATCTGGAATAAAATAATCATTTATTCTTTTTAATATTTTGCTATATTCATCTTTAGTTAAATAATATTTTTCTTCTATCCTTCTAAAAAAACCCATTTCCATCACCCAAGAAAAATTATATTTAAAATTGATGTCAGTATTATGTTAGAAATATGAAAAAAAAGTGAAAATCAAATTTCACTTATTCTTACATATTTTTTTAATATACATATATTCTTCTAAATCTCTTGATTTACTAGATGCATTACTAATTGAATATATAATCAATATTAATACTAATATTATTATTAAAATCATATTACCACCTATTTATATTTATTACAGTTTATATAAATTTATACTATAATAAAATACCCTCCTATAAGTTATATACGAAAAAAATCTCTAAAATCCTCTTTTTTAGAGCAATTTTTTTAAAAAATTACAAAAAAATGACTAAAATTAATTTATCGTAAACTTTAACTATATATTAAGTCCATTTTTAGTTAAAAAAATATCAAGTTAATTATACTTGATATTTCTCAATTATAACATCATTATCTGTTTTTTAGTTAATCCTGTTATTTCAGAAATAAGGTTAATATCTATTTTTTTATTTAACATCTTTTTAGCTGTTTTTAAAATACCTTTTTTCTCTCCACGTTTTTCTCCGATTTCTTCAAATGTTCTTTCCCATTTCTTTTTTTCTTCTAATGGATCCATAAACTCGAATAATCTTTTTTCATC
>CAKPNP010000033.1 GCA_934169415.1 uncultured Bacilli bacterium | reverse complement strand
GAAACCTCATAAATCACCTCCTATAAGTTATATACGAAAAAAATCTCTAAAATCCTTTTTTTTAGAGAAACTTTTTTCAAAAAATGCAAAAAAACAAGAAAAATTAATTTCTTGTTATCATTTTTTAATATTTAAATTTATATGTTACTGAAACATACATATTATCATTATTCATAATATCAGATAAATTTAACCCAGTAGTGCTTTCAAATTCTTCTTTAGTTAAACTTTTATCCAATTTAGCAAATCCTAATACTTTATACTTAATTAAATATCTAGAATATACCCTGCTAACTTCTTCCCTATAAGTAGCATTTTCACTATTTAATTTTGACTGATCTGTATAACTTGACCAAGAAGTATATTGATATAACTCAGAATCTTTATATATATAACCAGTAGGCATTGTTTTACTAAATGAGCTATAATTTCTTTTTAATGTACCATTATACCATCTCCATGCTTTATCAGTAAACTTGTACATAGTAACTTTTTCCTTACTCTTTTTATCATATTTATCATCTGGTTGAGTTGGATAAAATGCCCCGTCGTTCCAGTATATTTTTTTACCTTTTTCTTCATAATACCAACGATAAGCGGTTTTAGAATCAATTTTTCTATAATCTTTATGCTCTTCTGGATAATCAATACTCCATTCACTTGATGGAAGTGTTATTTGTGTTGAGGAATCTTTAGTAGTATAACCACTAGGTTGTTCTGATGAAAAATCACTATAATCTACATTATTTTTATAATATTTATACATTATATCTCTATAGCTATAATAAGTTTTATCTTCTTTTACATATTCTATTATTAAAGCTTCACTTGGTAGACTTGGAAGTTTTTTAGAATCAATTGGAAGATTAACCCCCATAGTAGTATCACTACTTATTAATTCAGGTTCTAAAAAATCAGTCCATTTAGAATTATAAGTCTCAGCATCATAATAATTATAATATGCTATAACTTCAACATTTTTCTTTTTATCATTATATTTATCTGATTCTTTATTAAATTTAGAAGAACAATATCCGCAATTATCTAAATAATAAGTTTTTATATAAGTATCATTATATTTTGTATATTTAACACTTCCTGTAACTTCTTTATTTTTATAATAAACTTTATCTAAATCATTTAATGAAAGTGTGTATGAAAACCCTTCTAATGTTGGATATAAATCTTGTTCTTTCATATATTTATCTGTTACATTTGATATATTTAAATATAATTCATTACATTTTTTAGTTTTACTTGTATTAATAAGTCCTAATACAATTGTTATTAATATAATTATTACTATAACAATTATAAAAAGCATAGTCATTTTCTTTTTATTTATTTTTTTCATTAAATCAGCAATTTTTTGCATTTTTTTCACCTTCTAAAAGAATAATAACATAAAAATAAACAGTTTTCAACTGTTTATTAACTTAATCTTTCTTTTATTAACTTACTTACAAGGCTCATATCAGCTTTTCCTTTAAGCATAGGATTAATTTTTCCCATAACTTTTCCCATATCTTTAGAATCAACTGGTTTAACTAATTCAAATACTTCATCAATAACTTTATTTATTTCATCTACTTCCATCATTTTAGGCATATATTTAGATAAAATTTCAATTTCTTTTTCAGTTTTTTCTAGTAATTCAGATCTATTTGAATTTTTTAATTCATCGATAGTTTCTTTTCTAGATTTAATTTGTTTAGAAATTAAACTAACCATCTCTTCGTCTGTTAATTCATGTTTAACATTTATTTCTTCAAGTTGAATAGCTCCTTTAACCATTCTAATTACATTAAGTAATTCTTTATTTTGATTTTTCATAGCTGTTTTTAAATCATTCATTATTTGTTCTCTCATAGTATTTCTCCTCAATTTCTAATTATGAAAAAAAGCCAATTGGCTTAATTATAATTTTTTTCACGACGACGACTATTTTTGATAGCTTCTTTTTTAGCTTCTCTTCTCTTTACTCCTGGTTTACTGTAGTGTTCTCTTTTTTTAACTTCTTTTAGGAGGCCATCTTTAGCATTTTTTTGTTTAAATACTTTTAAAGCACCATCGACATTACCATTTTTTACGACTACTGTTGACATATGATCCCTCCTTCCACAACTAGTGGTATTATAACACTTTTTTTTAGCATTTACAACATTTTTTTTACAAATTTTGTTAAGAAAATATTAAAAAAGAGATTTTATTAAAAAATATATACAAATCCAGATAATTAAAGCTAGAATATTAACTAGTTTAAAGTACCACTTCCTTACCTTATGATTAAATATCATTCCACCTAAAATACCACCTATAACACCACCAAATAAAGTAAATAAAATAAGTGTTTTCTCACTTATTCTATATTTATTATGAATTGCATTATATTTATCAATACCATATAATATAAAAGTAATTGTATTCATTTTATAACCTCTAAAGTATTATATCAAAAAAAACGCATTTCTGCGTTATTTTTTAATATTTTCTTTATCATGCATTATATCTGATACTATATTAATACCAAAGAATACTAATAATATCATAATAACAACTATTAAATTTTTAGTTAATAAACTACTTTCTATAGTAACTAAAACTTCTTTTAATAAATTAATTGTATATGTCATTGGTAATATAGGATTTAAGAATCTAAAGCCTTTTGTTACTGTTTCAATTGGGAATGTTCCACCAGCAGCTGCAAGTTGTAAAACAAGTAAAATTAAAGCTATAAATTTACCTACATCCTTGAATTTTACAATCAAGAATTCTATTATTGCTATAAATGTATTTGAAACTAATATTATAAATAAATAATATAATAAATAATTTGTAATTTCAAAATCTAATAATGCACTTAATAATATACCTAATATTATTGCTGATAAAGTAGCTAGACCGTGATATAAAATTGTTCTTTGTAAATGATTTTCATTTTCAATAGATAATTTAGGAAATCTATTTTCTTTATCATAGTATAGTACTATATACATCATTAAAGCTCCAACCCATAAAGCTATTGAGATAAAGAATGGTGAGAATGCAGTACCATAACTTGAAATTTCATTAACAGCTTTAGTATTTACAGTTAATGGTTCATTTGCAAATTCTTTTAATCCATCTAATTTTTTTAATTCATCTTTTGTTTCATTTGTTTTACTATCTAATTCTTTTTTAGCGCTACTTACACTACTTGATAAAGTATTTAATCCATTATTTAATGTAGATGAACCAGTACTTAATGAATTAATACCATCCATTACTATATTACTTGAATCTGATAATTTGTTTATACCATTATTTAATGTAGCCATTCCATCAGTTATTTTATTTGAACCATTCTTTAATGAATCAATCGATGTAGTTAATTTTGTTATACTTGAAGGTATAGTATTTAATGAAGTAACACTTTCATTTAACTTATCCACACCATTTGTTAAAGTTTGGCTATAATTTTTAATTGTATTACCGCTTGTTGTTAATATATCAAATGTATTATTACCTATTAAATTTTTAGCTGTTAGGTATAATTCATCTTTAGGTAATGAGTTTGTTTCATATAAATTAATAATAGCTAACGCGGCATTTTTACTAAATGTTAGAGTTTGATTAACTGAAGTGATATAAGTAGATTCTTTATCATTAAAAGTACTCATATTAGTATTTAAATTATCTACACTACTAATTAAATTAGTAACTCCGCTACCTAAATTATTAAGATTACTTGTCTCTTTAGATAATGTATTAAGTCCGTCATTAAGAACATTCATATTAGTAAGTAATGTATTACTTCCATTTTTAATAGTAGATAATCCACTATTAAATTCTTTATAACTATTACTTAATGAATTTAATCCATTACTTAAAGTAAGACTTCCTTCTTCTAATTTAGATATACCACTAGATAAGTTAGTAAATCCCAAACTAATACTTTCTAGACTACTAGGCACTTCATTTAACTTATCAGTTAATGTACCTACTATTTCAGAATTGATCTTATTATCCATACTTTTTTCTACTACAGTAACTATCTTATCAATAATTTGACTTGATAAATAATTTGATTTTTGATTTGGTGAATATGTTATAGTTGGATGTTTAACATCATCTGTTCCAATACTTTCCATACTTGAAGTAAAATCAGATGGTATTGTAATTACTGCATAATATGTCTTATCATACAATCCAGAATTAGCACTTTCACTATCAACTACACTTATTTTTAAAGTATCTTTTTCTACTATGGAATCAATTAATTCACTACCCTTTTTACCCTCATCTAAATTAACTATTGCTACAGGTAAATTATTTATATTTCCTTTTCCATATGGATTCCAGTATGCTTTTAAATAAAAAAAGCTATACATAAATGGAATAATCAAAACTGCTGCTATTACGACATATGGGAAAATTTTCTTATCTTTTTTCATTATAAAACCTCCTTATTTAATAAACCATTTTTCAATATTTTAGTAACTTCATCTATTAAAGTATTTTTATCTACCTTTTTATCATATTCAAATATTATTGAAAAAATAGTTTTATATATTATAAATGCAGTTAGGTGAGCATCACTTACATTTATATTCTTATTTGAAACTTCTATTTTAATTTTTTCCTCTATATAATTAATGATTTTATTTTCATAAATAGTAAAGAAATCACTTTTCTTTTCTTCTTTTTTTTCTTTAATTAATGAGGATAATAAACTACTATTACTTAAAGTTAGAATGCTATTTAAATCATAAGCTACCCTATCTAGAAAACGTTCTTCTTTTTTTTCATCTAATTTATTTCTTATTTCTTCTAACTCCTCTAATATAAAATATTCAAATAATTCCTGCTTATCTTTATAGTAACTGTAAACTGTACGTTTCGTCACATTAGCCTTTTTAGCAATCTCATCCATAGATACTTTCTTAAATCCAAAAGTTGTAAATAGTTCTCTTGCTGAATTAATTATATCGTTTTGTTTTGACATAAATCACCTTCTATACTGGTATACTATTTCCGTATATCAGTATACTAATATACACTTCACTTTAAAAAATGTCAATACATTTTTTTAATTTAAGTTTTTTTAGTAAAATATTATATAGTAAACAAATTACAATAATAAAATCTTAAAGTAATAGTATTATATAAAAATAAATGATTATAAATATAATATTGTTTAAATAAAACCACTCTTGCTAAAGTGATTTTTTAATCATTAACTTATTGTTTTTTTGATACTTTAAAAGATATTGTTTTAGTACCTGATGGTTCTATATCAGTTAAATTTACTGTAAGTGTATGTGTATCACTACGATATGTATAATCAGAACTTGATGCCTCTACCGAGTCAATTGTAACACTTTTATCTACAAAGAAAACTAAATTATCATCTAATATGTCTGTTACAATTGGACTAGTATATGTTTTATTAGTCTCATTTTTTAAAACAATAGTATAAGTAAGATCTCCATCTACCCAAACTTGTTTATCAGCAGTCTTTGTAATATCTAATCCATCTATCATGGTAACAGCAAGATTTTCTGACGAAATAGCTGTTCGTATATTATTATAATTACCAACAGCACTAACAGTATTATTTAATTCTTTTTCCATAAATCCTCCTTAAAACATTATATGTAAGAGATATACTATTTTTAATATTTTTAAAGACATACTATTAAAAATATGCTAAAATACATATTAGAAAGAAGGAATATAATGAACAAAAGTGAACTTAAAAGTATAGTTGATAAGATGAAAACATATAACTTATATGAAGCATTTAAAAACGTTGACGAATTTGATAATTGGTTAAAAAACTTAAATTCAAAACAAATTAAAAATCTTATATCTATTAATTCATATTATAGTTATATAAAATTTCCTATCGAATTATTAATAAATAAAGATTTATTAAATTGTGATGATTATTTAAAAAGAATAGATGCAATTTCTAAAATTAAGAATTTTGATGGTTTAGCTACTAGTTTGATTTTAAGATTGTGTTCACCAAATTTTTTAAATAGTAAAAATTATTATAAAGATATAGAACTAATAAGCAAAATGGATAGTATCAGATACGCCTTATGGATAATAAATAGCGATGAATTTATTAATAGTAAATATCATAATGAAGATTTAAAATTAATTGTAGAATCTAGTACTGAAGATAAAAATATAGAATTTGTCCTAAAAGATGCATTAGCAGTTGTAGCAGGAAATAAAAATTCGATTAATAGCAAATATCATAGAGAAGATATGAAACTAATTGCAACTAGTAATCCTAATGTATTACAATCAAGCCATTCATATCCAGAACAAAGTTTAAATAATTTAGCTATTAATAAAACATCATTAAACGATATATATCATCTAGAAAATATGCAGATACTATCTAAAAATCCAGATTTAAGTTACCAATTATATAAAGCCATGACAAATCCATATATAATCAAAGGAACAAATTATAGAACTGAAATAGAAGCTTTAGCTAATTCAAAAAGTAAAACTACTGCTATAGCTATATATAATTTCATGACTAATTATGATATTATTGAAGAAGATTGCAGAGAATTTTCTACATATGATTATAAATTTGGTTTTAGAATATTTCATGATAGTAACATCAAAAATATATTAAAAAAAGATAAGAATCCTAGATATTTAGAATTCTTAAAGTTAATAAATAAAATAGATGATAATCTTGTTATTCCTTTTAGTCTTATTTTATGTAATAAAGATTTACTAAATAGCAAATATCTAGATCATGATATAAATTTACTACTTAAAGTAAGTGATAAAAAGATTTTTGAAGATTTAGCTAGGTTAGCAATCAATAAAACATCATTATCAAGTAAATATCACGAATATGATATGGATTTAATAAGTAAAGTACATGATGAGTATTTAAGAGACTTTTTATTATCATTAGCAACAAATGAAAATAGTCTTAATAGTACTAACCATGAATACGACATGAAATATATATCTAGTATTGATATTAATAATATTAATCATGATCTTTTAAATAAGATAAGATACTATCTAGAAAATCCTAAAGGAATCAACCACCCTAAACATATAGAAATAATAAATTATTTATTAAATGGAATAGAAATTGATAGTTCTAATGAAGTTTTAGATTACTTAAATAGTTTGAGCGCTAATTTAGATAATCGTGAATATAATAACAAAACTTTAGATAAAATTAAAAAATTATTATTTCCACAAAAAAGATAACTTAGATGTTATCTTTTATTGTCCAATAATTTAATGACACGTTCATTATCATTACATAATTTATCTAAAGATTTACTATCATGAATACCATCAATTACATCAGCAATTCTTTTAGAGCAATCAACTATTTTAAGCCATTTTTCTTTTCTATACTCTATGGGAATGTAACTTAAGTTTGTTGTATATAATTTTTCAAACACATTATTTTTATAAGATTCATTAAATACTTCTATTCCTTCTGTAAATAAAGAAAATGTTGTTACAAAAAATACTTTTTTAGCTCCTAATTTTTTTAATCTTTCCCCTACTTCAATAATTGAAGTTCCTGATGCAATCATATCATCTACTACAATACAAGTTTTACCTAAAACAGTAGAGCCTAAATAAGCATGTTCAATAATAGGATTTTTTCCATTTACAATTTTTGTTAAATCACGTCTTTTGTAAAATAATCCTACATTGACTCTTAACATATCAGCATAAAATCTAGCTCTTTGCATAGCTCCTACATCAGGACTAATAACAAGCAAATTAGAAATATCTTCATTTTTTATTAATTCTTCTAAAACTATATTTGCAGGAAAAAAATTTTCAAAAGGAATATTCGGAATAGCATTACAAACATTTTCATCATGTGCATCAAATGTAACAATATGATCAACACCAAGTCTTTCTAATTCCTGTAAAGCCATAGCACAATCTAAACTTTCTCTTCTATTTCTTTTATCTTGCCTTGATTGATATAAAAGTGGTGTAATAACAGTAATTCTTCTAGCATATCCAGAAATAGCACTAATACATCTTTTTATATCTTGAAAATGTTCATCAGGTCCCATAGGAACATCAATATCATGCATTTTATAAGTGGTTCCGTAATTACCAACATCAGATAAAATAAATATATCCTTATCTCTAATAGATTCTAAAATACTAAATTTTCCTTCATCATTATTAAATCTAGTTCTTTTAATATCAATTAAATAGGAACTTTCCACTTTATTTTTTTCTTTTAAATATTCATCTACTTTAATTCCTATATCTAATATATTATCCATACACACTATTCTTAAATCATTCATAATTTTCTCCATATAACTTATTTTTTGCAATATATTTATAAACATTCCTATTAATTAAAAAATATGATTTTATATCAATATCATGTTATGTATTTTTTTATAAAATCAATAAAAATTGTTTTATATCACAATTCAGACTAGTAAATTAATGTATTAAAAAAATCGAACTAAAAAGTTCGACTAATAATCTTATGGAGCGGTTGTCGAAGATATCTACAACTTTTCACTTTTAACAATTTGATACATAAAATATCAATCTCTCTGTTAAGTATAACACATAATTTATAATTTTATAATAAATTATTTAATATTTTTATTTTTTATCAAAAAATAAATAATTATGATTATCAATATGGATATAATAAACATATAAGTTTTAATAAAATTTTCATTAAAACTATATTTTAAATAATTACAATATATTGTATAAATTGGGAGTAAAATATAATCGGTTATAGGTTGGCAAGCAAGTAATAATGCAATAAGTGTTATAGTATCCTGAAATTTGATTTCCTTTTCTTTTATTTTTTCTTCCAACAATATATTCAAATTCTTAACTCTTAATTCCTTATGCATAGAATTATAAACGTTCATAATGCTATCATTTATTTCACTATATGGAGAACAAGCATAATGATTTTCTTCCATCATATAATCTAATCTTAAACCTTTTAATTGATTATATGTATATTTATTTTCAATAGTATTTTTAAAAATTATACTGTCATTCATAATTTGTAATATTATATATTCTTCTCTGCTTTGTGCGCCAGGATAATGTTGTAAACAATTCTCACCAACAATTATAGTACAGCTATCATTTTGATAATGTGAATAATCTTTAAATATTCTAAAATCTTTGCCATTATCAATCTCCTTTGCTTCTACCATACAACCATTTAATAATTTATTTATTTCTTTATCTTTTAATTTTTTATCATCAATTAAATATAATATTCTTGAATAAAATATATTTGAAGTATTTTTTGCTCCAAAGAGTAGAAGTAAAAATTTAGATAAATCAATAAAATTATTTATCATTTTGAAATTTTGTAAACAAATAACTTCAATGTTTTCTTCATTTTCTTCTCTTGAATAAACTTTTGATTTATCAAAATCAATTCCACTTAAAAAAGAAGTTGGTAATTCAATACTTTCTATAGATTCAATTTCTATTTTACTAACAATATCTCCAAATTTTTTAAAATTAATTTTTTCATTAAAATAAATATTATGACTTATAATAATTTTTCCATCATGATAAAATTTTGCAATTGGATATACTTTAATTGAAAATTCTTTATAGATAAGAGTAATTGGGTAAAAAAATAAACTAATATATCCTTCTTTATTATAAAATAAATCTTCTTCATGTAACCAAATTCCAATTGAATCATAAACATTAATTTTTTCAAATTCATTTAAATCATCAATCTCATTAACATTAGTTATTTTAGCTGAACGTTTTCTATATTCTTTTTCAATATCAATTGTACCGATAGTTAAGTCTTTTTCAGTATCACCTTTTTTATAATATGCTAGCCCACCATCAACTGCAATTCTTACAATACCTTTGCTAATTAAATATAATGGTGTTTCTTCTATATATTTAACTTCATCTCCAATATAAAATCCTTTATTATAAATTACTTTTGCCTGTTTCATAAAGATGCACCTCAAATAATATTATATCATCAGATGTCTTAAAAATAGATATATTTATGCTTATTAATTATTAAATTTTATTATTTTTATGCTATAATATTTAGTGTTAGGGGGGCTTTATGGAACAAATCAATGAAGAAATGCAAATGATTGCAGTTGAAAAAGTATTAGAAGAAATGAAAAAAGCCGAAGAATTTGTTATGCAATGGAATTCTTCATGGTATGAACAATTATTAGATGCGCATTGTTTACCTTTCCATTATGAACTTGGCGAAGCAGATGTAAGAGATATAGAAAGAAAATATGAACCTAGATATAAATTATCAAATGCTTATTATTCAGGAGAAAGTATTGGGATACCACTTATTAAAGAAACTTTAGTAGGAGATAATACATTAACTGGAGAAAAAAATGTAATTTTTGAATGTGAATTTGGAAGAATCGATTGGTATGGAATGAATTCTCATAAATCTAGTAGACATTTCTCATTTAATAATAATGGGGATATAGTTTTAAAAAAGATGTAAAAAGACAACAAACATTCAACATCCTAAACAAATATCGTATGAAACATCATTTAATGTTTTATCAAATGATTTTACTATAAAAATTAAAATAGATGAATTAACACACGATTGGAGAAATAAATATAAGCATGATATTTAACTCTTTCTTTAGAAGGTAATATTTTAACTAAAAAATTCAATGATATAGAAATAATTCAAGATTTAACTACAGGAGTAAAAATAGTAAGAATTGCAAAAAAATATGATAAAAGAAATAAAAACAATAATGCTTCAGTAGTTTTTGAAGCGGTATTAAATGCTGATAATAGTTTAGAAATGGGAGCAGTTACTATTAATACTCATAAAGGTAATGGTAAGGTTAATGGAACATATAGATTTGATGTTAGTAGAAAAAAAGGAATTTATGCTAATTTCTATTCAAGAAAAGGTGTTAAGGTTGATTTAACAACTAATCCTATGCTATTAGGAACTGCTAATACATTATTATTACCTTCACCTAATAGTCAAAATAATGGAGATATTATTGTTTCTAATTTTGCTAATTCTACACAAAATGCAATTGCTAAAAATTTAACTGAAAAAGTTATAAGTTTTGATAATTTTGATTTTAATATGGAAGCAGTAAAACAAGCAGAACTTAGAATAATAGAAATGATAAAATGTATAAAAGGTGAACTTCCTTTATATGGATTAGTAGAAAGAATTGATAATTGTTTATTATTACTTGATAGTAAAAAGCAAGAAAAAATAGAAGGAAAAGCAAAAGTTTTAAAATTAGAGTCAGGCAATTAAAGGAGGTACAAAGATGAAATTATTTATAGGATGTTCTTCTAGTAATGATATTCCAACAGAATATTTTAATGATTGTAAAGTATTGTTAGAAGAATTAATGAAAGAAAATGATTTAGTATTTGGTGCTTGTAATTCAGGGTTAATGGGACTAGCATATAATACTACACTTAAAGCAAATGGAAATATAACAGGGATTTGTCCTGAAGCTTATAAAGATGATTTTAAAACATTAAAATGTGATACAGAAATAACTACTAAATCAGTTAGTGA
>CAKPNP010000032.1 GCA_934169415.1 uncultured Bacilli bacterium | reverse complement strand
TACAGGAATAGGACAAGTTTGTTCATCAGTTTATCAATTTATAACAGTTAGTATAATGTTTGGTCATAGTTTTAAAATTGATAAAACAGGTTGCGTTGTTAAAAAAAATAAATATTGAATAATGACACTATGACATTATAAATGAGAGTAGGATACTCACAAACATGGTGTCATTGTGTCATTTAATAATAAAAATAATGAAATATGTGATATAATAGTATGTATAAAAAGAAGCGCTAGTACATGCTTATGTTTATAAGTTTTTGTATTGGCGTTTTTTTCGTAGTAAGGAAGTGATTGTTGTGATTAAAAGTACTATCGTAAAATGTAATTTTTGTAAAGAAAAAATATTATTAAGATTTCAAATTGGATATTTTAACATACCATTTAATTTCTGTTGCCCTAATTGTGAGGTTTCTATTCATGGAATTAAAAAAATCAATGAAAACAATTTAATTATTAGTAATGCTAAAGAAACATCTGAAGAAATTAATAATGCAAGATTTTATGGTAATTTTTCTACGGAATTTCTTAATAAAAAAGTTTCCAGATGTAATTGTTTAGAAGATATAATTAACAGTGGAACTAGTCCGTTTTTGAATACAATTATGATGTTTGAAGATTATGAACAATATCAAAATGTTATGGCTAAAATGGGTAAATTTCTACGATTTAAAGAAAGTTTTTTGAACAAAATTAAACCATTGTATGAATTGTTTTTTAATCAAAAACTAGATTTGATAGAAAAGCCATTATTAGATTTTTCTGAAAATTACATTATCAAAAATGAATTAGATGCTGAAATTGCTTTGCATCAATTAATAACAATTGGAATGAATTATATTATGCCTCCTAACACTTTAAAAGATTATACAAATATGGCTAATAAATTAATGTTAGGTAAAGAAATCAATGAGACTGTTAAATTTATTGAATTTATTGAAACAAAAATAAATACTAAAGAGTTATCAGAAAAAATAATTGAAATATATGATAGATGGATTAATGATTTTGAAAAATATATGTCAGTAATTATTTTAAGTGTTGTAAATAAAACAGATCAAATTGATAAAGAAATATATGGTATTTCAACTATAAATTTTAAAGACATGAGAACATTTTATGCCGATAGTTATGAATTAATACTAGAGATGATTACACTTCCGGTAGGTTTAAATAATATTATAGAAAGAAAAAATTATGATTGTTTTACTACTGATTCAAAAATTAATAATTTTAAAACATTTTTCAATAATACAAAGTGTCAAAGGCTTGAAGCTTTAAAGGATGATGAAGAATTTAGTAAATATTTGAATATAAACAATAATGTTCGTAATTCGATAGCACATTTTGATTATAAAATAAATAATGAAACGCAATTAATTACATTTTATGATAAGTATAAGAGTAGTGAAAAAATTATAGAAATGTATCTTTTTGATTTTGCTTTGTTATGCTATGAGAATATTAAGTTTATTGTATATTTAAATGAGTTATTTTATAATATCAAAAAAATAAGTTATATAAAAAATGGATTAAGACCAAATATAAATCCTAATTTTAAAGAAATAAATATATAATTAATAGTTGATATAGATAATAATTATTGGAGTAGGAGTTGGTAAATATGAATTTTACTATAAATGTTGAAATGGGTAGATTTAGTATTGTTGAAAGAGAAAAGATAGAAAGAACTTTAAAAGGCAAAAGTTCTATAGATATATTGAGTGATTATATAGTATTTGATATTGAAACGACTGGATTAGATAGTTCCTATGATGAAGTTATTGAAATTGGTGCGATAAAAGTAAAAGATAATAAAATTGTTTCAAAATTTAATAGTCTTGTAAAACCACGAAATGAAATAGATGAGTATATTACTGAACTAACAGGAATAACTAATGAAATGGTTAAGGATGCTCCGACAATAGAAGAAATATTACCAGATTTTATGAATTATATTGGTAATGATATACTAATTGGACATAATGTCAATTTTGATATAAATTTTATATATGATAATCTCTATAGAAATAAGTTTGATGTTTTAACAAATGATTTTATTGATACTATGAGAATTTCTAGAAAATTATTACCAGATTTACCACACCATAGATTAATTGATTTAGCAAGATACTTCGAAATAGATACAATAAATAATCACAGATCATTAAAAGATTGTGAAATTACAATGGATATTTATGAACAATTAAAAAATGTTGCATTACAAAAGTATGTAAATGTAGAAGAATTTAAGAATGCATTTAAAAAGAATAGAAATGGAACAACTTTAAGGTCTAGAGATATTGTTACGAACAATACCGAATTTGATGTTGATAATTTGTTTTATGATAAATATGTAGCTATTACTGGTACATTAGAAAAAATGCAAAGAAAAGAAGCAATGCAGATAATTGTTGATTTAGGCGGGCATTGTGAAGATAATGTAACTAAAAAAACAAATTATTTGATTCTAGGAAATAATGATTATAATCCAATTTTAAGAGGTAAAAAAAGTTCTAAATTAATTAAAGCTGAAACATTAAAATTAGAGGGAAAAGATATTGAAATTATTTCTGAAAATGTTTTTTATGACATCATAGATGATTATGTTGAAATATAATTAAATTTAAAACTTTAGATGAAAGTTGAGTGCTCATTATTAATGAACTATAGTGTTATAAAATGAAGTAAGAGTGGTGATGTTTGTGAATAAAATAAAAAAGATAATAATTAAAGGATTCAAACTTTTTGAGGATTTTGAGATGTATTTCAATAGTGGAACTAATATATTAATTGGTGATAACGAATCAGGTAAAAGTACAATTTTGGAAGCGATTGAGGTTGTATTGAATAAAAAATATTCAAATTATGATAAATACATAGTAATGGATATTTTAAATAGAAATATTGTAAAAAAATTCGAAGAAGGAAAAGATTTTACAATCTTACCCAAAATTGAAATATATTTGTTTTTAGATTTGGATTGTGATAATAATTATGATTACTATGGAGAAATTAAAATAAATAATGAAAAAATAGAGGATTTTGGTATAAAATTTACATGTCAATTTAATGATGAATTTCGTGATGATTTAATGACTGCAATTTTAGATGGAAAAATTCCATATGATTATTACGAAATGTCATGGGAGACTTTTAAAGGAAAACCATATAATTTGTTGAAAAAACCACTTAGGTATTTATCTATTGATAATTCAAAATCAGATGGTAATAATACATATAATCATTATAATAAACATTTATTTTTATCTAAATATGATAATTTAGAGAGATTAAAGATATCTAATGATTTCAGAAATGAAATTAATGACTTAATGGGAAAAATTGGTGCTAATAAATTGGACAATAATTCTGAATTTGGAATTGATAACAAAAAAGTAATATTAGAAAATATTATTACTGTTTTAGAAGATAATATTTCTTTAGAAAACAAAGGAAAAGGAAGAGAAAATTTAATTAAAACAGAAATAGCATTAAATAAGAATAGTAATGATTTAGATCTGATTTCTATTGAAGAACCTGAAAATCATTTGAGTCACATAAATTTGCGAAAAATGCTAGAACATATTAAACAAGTAAATAATAATGAAGATGATATACAATTATTAGTTACCACTCATAATTCTCTTATTGTAAATACATTAAATTTATCCAATGTTATTTGGATTAATAATAAGAAACCTCTTGCATTAAAAGATTTATATAATAGTGAAGATGGAAAAAATGCTATTAAGTTTTTTGAAAAGGCTGATAATTTAAATTTATTGCAATTTATCTTATCCCCAAAGGTTATTCTTGTTGAAGGACCGACAGAATATCTTTTAATTCAAAAAGCTTATGAAGAAATAGTAGAAAAATTATTAACGGAAGAAGAAAAATTAAAAAGGAACAAATCAAATATTGAAACAGAAGGTATAGAAATTATTTCTTGTGGAGGCGTTGGATATAGTAATTATTTAGAAATTGCTAAATGTATAGATAAAAGAGTGGCTGTTATAACTGATAATGATTTTATAACAAATCCTAATAAAATATCACAAATAGAAGAATTTAATCAAAATAATAAAAATATTCAAATATTTACTGATTCTAATGTTGATAATTGGACTTGGGAAGTTTGTTTATATAATTTAAATAAGGATATATTGAAAGAAAAAATTCCCCTTAAAGAAAATGCAAAATATTTATATGAATGTAAGAATGCAACTTATGAAGGCTGTTTAGGCAAGATGCTTAACCAAAAAACAGAAGTGGCTTATTTTCTAATTAAAGAAGATATTTCCTTAAATTATCCCAAATATATCGAAGAGTGTATAAAATGGATAAGAAAATAATACTAGCTGTAGCAGGCGCAGGAAAAACGTTTCATATATGCAATAATGTAGAGGAAAAGAAGAGAAATTTAATAATAGCTTATACTAATAGAAATGTAAATAATATAGAAAAAGAATTAATTAATAATAAAAAAAATAACAAATATACAAAAATATTTACATTTCATAAGTTTTTGTATAATTTTTTTATTAGACCATATGAAATTAGCATAGGAGAATTATTTAAATGTACAATTAAAAGTAATGGATTGATATTAGATGAAGCACAAAAGCCTTTTGATTCTAACGGAAATTATAATAATAAGTATAGAAATAAAAAAACAATAAATCATTATATGATTAATGATAGATATTATTCGTCTAGTATAGCAGAACTTATACTATATTTAAGAGATAATAGTGATATATTTGATAGAGCTATTAATAATTTAAATAGATTTTTTGATTACATATTTGTAGATGAATTTCAAGATTTTAGAGAGGAAAATTATAAAGTTTTAGAAGAAATTATAAAAAAATGTAATAATATAACTTTGGTCGGAGATTATTTTCAACATTCTGTTAATGGAAAAACTAAATCAGGCATCCCTTTTGAAAGAAAAAAATTTAATGTATCTAAAAGAAAATATGAAACACAAGAAATAAATTATAATGAATTTAAAGAGATGCTAAAAAAATTATCAATAATCATTGATGACAATACATTAAAAAAATCTCGAAGGTGCTCAGAAGATATATGCAATTATGTGTCAGAAAAATTAAAAATTGATATAGCATCCCAAAGAATTAACAAAGGTAATGTAATAATTATAAATGATATTGATAAGGCAACAAAATTATTGGAAGATAATAATATTAAAAAATTAATGTATAATGCACCGTACAAATGGAATTTTAATGCGGATAGTTGGAGTTATTGTAAAGGTGATACATATAATGATGTATGTGTAATTTTAACTTCAAATTTAAATAAAATTACTAGTAATGATTTTTCAATAAAGGGAATATCTCAAAAAACTATAAATATGTTATATGTTGCAATGACTAGAACAAAAAAAGATTTATATATTATAAATAATGATATATTTAGAAAAATAAGTGATGCCTATAAAAAAGTCTAGATACCAAAATCAGATACTAAACACTAAAAATAAAGTTATTTTTATAAACATTTATAAATTTTTATAAAAGAAAAAGCCTTATTTTGTAAGACTTTTACTAATTATTAAATTATTACGAACTGATAATAATATTTCCCCCTGAAATCTCAGCTGAAAGGCTGGGATATTTTTTATAAGATTTAAGTTTACTAAAGTATGAGGACAAATATAAGAAAATATTTATGTTTTATTAAATTTATGATAAAATGTACTTATATTTAAAATATACTAAAAAATTAAAAGGAGTGATAAAAAATGGAAATAACTAATAATACAAATCAAGAAGAGGTAATATCTAAACAAGATGAAATTAAAAAGAAGTTATATGAAGTTAGAGTATTTAATGAAGATGATAGAAAAAATAATGAATCTTGTAAATTAGAGCAGCATAAAGCTTTACTATACATAGATGATGTATCTGAAAAATACTCAAATGATATTGAAAATAATGTTTATTATGAATGTATATGTTTAGATTGCGGCAAACATAAGGATTATAAAATGTCTTTATCTGATAGAAGACATACAATAAAAACTAATTTATCGCCTATGGAAAATTTTATGTCATTTTATGAAGTAAGAAAAAAATATTTGGAATTGTTAGAACAAGATTATACATTAGAAGAAATAATTGATAAATTAAATTCACTTTATAAAAAAAATCAAGAACAAGGACCAACATTAATAAAAAAGAAAAAATAATTTTATGTTGATTTTCAATCTTATTAAAAATTTTAATTTATTAAAATATAGAGGTGTTATATGAGAATAGGTATAGATATAGATGGTGTACTAACTGATATAGAACAGTGGCAATTAGATTATGGAAGTAAGTTCTATTTTGAAAAATATGGTAGAGAAATAAAAAATAATGAGGGATACGAAACTACTGATATATTTGATGTTGATAGTAGTTTAGATGATGAATTTTGGAATGAAAATTTTAAGAATTATTCAATAAACGTTGATGTTAGAAAATTCGCAGGTGAAGTTATAAGAAAATTAAAGCAAGATGGTAATGAAATATATATTATTACAGCAAGAGGCAGCTTTTCATCTCATTCTTCTAATGTTATGAGCATAGAAGAAAATAAAAATATTGTTTTAGGATGGTTAAAAAGAAATAAAATTGAATACGATAAAATCATATTTAGTCCTGAAGATAAACTTAATATATGTATAGATAATAATATAGACTTAATGATAGAAGACAAGGTTGATAATATTAATAAAATATCAACAAAAATTTCTGTTATATGTTTTCATGCTGGATATAACAAGAACTGTATAGGTAAAAATATTATCAGATGTTATAGTTGGTATGATATATATAGTAAAGTAAAAGTACTAAACAACTAGGAAAATTAACTATGAAGATTTATTAAATGTGGATGACTATGTTAAATTTATGGATATGACTTTTCTAAATAAAATTTATAAATAAGAACATAGTTTTTATAGAAAAAGAAACTGATAACAGTTTTAAAATAATAGTATGAAATATGATTTATATAGATTGATTTATATACTCATTCTATATTCTTTTAATTTTATCAACAGAATCAATAAATTCATATATTTCATCATAAGTTATTAAGTCACTTATAAGTATATCAATATATTCATTATTAATTCCAATTTGTTCAAGTACTAAAGATAACTCTTCTTCATCTTTATAATCGTCTAAATCTATTCCAAGCATAAATTCCATCATAAGTCTATTAAAAGAGGCTAAACTTTTATGTTCTAATTTTTTTGAATAAGAGTCTGTATAAATTGTTGACTTCCCATCTAAGTCTATTAGTTGTGGGTTTAAGGTAAATGGATTAACAATAACATGAGAATGTCCGACTAATTCCCTTTTTCCTTGATTATTTATAAAATAGTTATCTTTTGTGAATGGAGAATTATCTAAATCTATATGATATATATAATTGTTTATTAATTCTTTAACATTTAATAAAACCTTTTTCATTATTTTCTTTTTTAAATTAAATGGTAAACCAGTTAATTTATGAATTTGAATACCTTTAATAGGCATTAAAGCACATCCGGCAAATTTTCCATCAACATATACTAAACCTTGTGGAAGATGTGTATTTTTAATATTTAGTTGTCTTTCTTTTGCTGATTTTATAGCTGCCTCTCCATTACGAATTCTAATAAACTCACCATTTTCTTCTTTAGCATAAAATCTAAACATATCAAATGAATCATCATTTTTTTTATAATCACCTTTACGATAAATTTTTAAGTCTTTATCATCATTATTTGTTAATGCATGATTATTTTTTTTATAATGTTGTATGTATTTATGATAAAGTTTAATTAGTCTATTTTTATCATATTTTATAACTTTCCCATCTGTGCCATATCCGATTTCTTTTTCTAGTAAAGAATTCAATTCATCATAAGATAAATTAATATTACCATTATTTTCATATTTCAAAAAATCACCTTCTTTTTAATTAATAAAAAATTTAGTTATATATTATCACTTTATATAACTAATATCTACTATATTATTTAAATTTTTATATTATTTAATATTATTTTTCTTCACTTACTAAATTTAAACAGTGATTATTTTTTTAAATAATATTAAAGTATAACAGATAGTTTAGTCTTTTTGGTCATTAAAATGGGCAATATCATATTTAAATAAATTTCAGTTCAAAGTAATTTACGCAATGTATGTAAGTAAGAACATTTAAAAGACCTCTTAAATGTTTTATTATTTATCTATTTCTTTTTATTTACATATTTGATATTATATCTTATGGTGATGTTATGGTTGGTATTATTTTTGCTATGGAAGAAGAATTATTAGCACTTAAAAAGTATATGAAATTAAATAAAGAATATAATATATTTGAACTTAAGTTTTATGAAGGTAAAATTAATGGGGTTGATGTAGTTTTAGTTGAAAGTGGAATTGGTAAGGTTAATGCTGCTAGAACTACACAAATACTTATAGATAATATAAAAGTAGATTACATATTTAATATAGGTGTAGCTGGTGGTGTTGATAATAATTTAGATGTACTTGATATAGTGATTGCTACAAGTTTAGTACAACATGATTTTGACATAACAGCTTTTAATCATAAAAAAGGATATATTCCAAATATTGGTGATGATATTAAAACTGATTCTAAGTTAGTTGATATGGCAATAAATAGTTTTAATGTAGATGGTTCTAAAATATTTAAAGGCGTTATAGCGTCTGGAGATATATTTTGTACAGATTCATTAATGACTAATAAAATTAATAAAAAATTTGGAGCTTTATGTGTTGAGATGGAAGGTGCATCTATTGCACAAGTTTGTTATTTATCAAAGATACCATTTTTAATAATAAGGAGTATATCTGATGTCTTAGGGAAAGATAATTTAATTACGTATGAGGAATTTTTATATAAAAGTAGTGATGTAGTAGCTCTTTTTGTACAAAATTTATTACTAAATTTTAAAGTAAATATTTTAAATATAAGGGAGGATTTAAAATGAACGATAAAGAAAGAATAAAAAAAGAATTAAGTGAAATATTATTTGAGTTAAAATTAAGTAAAACATCAATTGAAAGAAGAAATGAACTGTTAAATAGAAAAAAGGAACTAGATAATTTATATAAACATATTTTATATGAAGAAAAGACAAGATAGATTTTACTTAAATTTGTATTTGTGCTATAATTTAAGTAGGAGATGATTATATGAAAATAGTTGTTCATGGGAACAAAGTTAAAGTTACTAGTTCAATAAATGCTTATATTGAAAATAAGATTGGAAAACTTGATAAGTATTTAGAAAATCCAAGTGATTATGAAGCAACAGTATGTATTAGTGTAAGAGGTGCTGATCAAACTGTAGAAGTTACAATACCTCTAAAAAAATATATATTAAGAGCTGAGGATACACATAATGATTTATATGCAGCTATTGATATAGTATCTGAAAAATTAGAAAGACAAATAAGAAAAAATAAAACAAGATTAAAAAAGAAAATAGGTAGTAAAGAAGATTTTATAACAGATTTCAAAGTATCACGTGATGAAGAAGAAAAAGGTAAAATAGTAAAAAGAAAACTTGTTGAAACTAAACCTATGGATTGTGAGGAAGCAATTTTACAAATGAATTTATTAGGACATGATTTTTATGTATTTAATAATGAAAAAACTTCTTCAGTATGTGTAGTGTATAAAAGGAAAGACTCAAATTACGGCTTAATCGAAACAAAATAAGGCTTAATTATAAGTCTTTTTTTATAAAATAGTATACTTTTCTTATTATTATTTGATATAATATTAAGTGTTATAAAGAAAGGATGTTAATAAATGAAATTTTTAAAAAAATTATTTGATCATGAATATAAAGAATTAGATAAATTTTCTACTTTAGCTGATAAAGTTATAGAGTTAGATGAAGAAATGTCTAAGTTAACAGATGAAGAGTTAAAAAATAAAACAGTAGAATTCAAGGAAAGATTAAAAAATGGTGAAACATTAGATGATATTTTAGTAGAAGCTTTTGCTGTATGTCGTGAAGCTGCTTATCGTGTCATAGGTGAAAAGCCATATAAAGTACAAATTATTGGTGGTATAGCTATACATAATGGAAATATAGCAGAGATGAAAACTGGTGAAGGTAAAACTTTAACATCAACAATGCCTGCTTATTTAAATGCACTAACAGGTGATGGTGTACATATAATCACTGTTAATGAATATCTTGCATCACGTGATGCTGAATGGATGGGAAGCATTTATAAATTTTTAGGCTTAACAGTTGGTGTAAACTTTAGAGAATTATCACCCAAAGAAAAGAAACAAGAATATGAATGTGATATTTTATATACCACAAATAATGAATTAGGTTTTGATTATTTAAGAGATAATATGGTTGTTAAATCATCTGATAGAGTACAAAGAGGATTAAATTTTGCTATAGTAGATGAGGTTGACTCAGTATTAATAGATGAAGCGAGAACACCGTTAATTATATCAGGTGGCGCGATGACATCATTAAATTTATATAAAGATGCTGATAGATTAGCTAAAAAATTAAAAGAAAATGATGGATACATATACGATGAAAAAACTAAAGCTGTAACACTAGATGATAAGGGCGTTAAAGAAGCAGAAATTCAATTTGGTGTATCAAATTTATATGATTTAGCTAATACTTCATTAGTACATTATATTAATCAAGCTTTAAAAGCTAATTATGCCATGAAGAGAGATTTTGATTATGTAGTTAATGATGGCAAAATAGTAATAGTAGATCCTTTTACTGGTCGTTTAATGGCGGGTCGTGCTTATTCAGATGGTTTGCACCAAGCTATAGAAGCTAAAGAAGGAGTAGTTATTAATCAAGAAACTAAAACTTTAGCTACAATTACATTCCAAAATTTATTTAGAATGTATAATAAATTATCTGGTATGACAGGTACTGCAAAGACAGAAGAAGAAGAATTTAGAGATATTTATAACATGTATGTTATTGAAATACCAACTAATAAACCTATAGCTAGAATTGATGATTCAGATTTAGTTTTTGCAACTCAAAAAGGAAAATATAAAGCAATAGTAGAAGAAATTAAAAGAAGACATGAAACTGGCCAACCAGTTTTAGTAGGTACTATAGCTGTAGAAACAAGTGAATTAATAAGTTCTATGCTTAAGAAAAATCATATACCACATGAGGTATTGAATGCTAAAAACAATGCTCGTGAAGCAGAAATCATATCTAAAGCTGGAGAAAAAGGTTCTGTAACAATTGCTACTAATATGGCTGGACGTGGTACAGATATTAAATTAGGTGAAGGTGTTAAAGAATTAGGTGGATTATGTGTAATAGGTACCGAAAGACACGAATCACGCCGTATAGATAACCAATTAAGAGGTCGTTCTGGACGTCAAGGTGATGTTGGTTATACAAGATTTTATGTTTCATTTGAAGACGATTTAATGGTAAGATTTGGAACAGATAGAGCTAAAGCTATGCTTGCTAAAGTTGGATTTACAGATGATGCTTCTATTAGTTTAAAAATGTTGTCAAATTCTATTGAAACAGCTCAAAAAAGAGTTGAGGGAAATAACTTTGATATAAGAAAAAGTTTACTTGAATATGATAATGTAGTAAATGAACAAAGAGAAATTATTTATGAAAAAAGAAATGAAATTTTAGATAATGATTCTATACATGAAGTTATATTACAAGTTATTAAAAACTTTGCAACTTCGTTAGTTAAATCTCATGTAGATGAAAATGGAAAACTAATGGGCAATAGTAAAAATGAAATTATAGAGTTTGTAAATGAAAAATTGTTAACTGAAAAAATAACTTTAGATGATTTAGAAAATAAAAATATTAATGAAATTATAGATTATTTATCAGTTAAAATAATATTTTCTTATGAACATAAGATTGAAGAAGTACCAACAGAAATTATATCTGAATTTGAAAAAGCTATATACTTAAAAGTAATAGATACACATTGGATGGAACATATCAATTCTATGAGTTTATTAAGAGAAGGAATTCATTTAAGAAGCTATGCTCAAGAAAATCCACTTAGAGCTTATACCCAAGAAGGTTTTGAATTATTTGATATGATGTTAGATACTATAGAAAAAGAAACATCAATGTATTTATTAAGATCTGAAATTAGACAAAATGTTGTAAGAGAACAGACTATAAAAGGTAATGCTGTATCAAAAGAAGATAATAGTAAAAAGGAACCTAAAAAATCTTCAAAAGTTGGTCGCAATGAGATGTGCCCATGTGGCTCAGGGAAAAAATATAAACAATGTTGTGGCAAGTAGCATAAAATAATGGAAAACTAATAATTATAAAAATTATAAATTGGTTCGAGTTTTATAACTTTTCCACAAAATATTAAAAATATGTAGTAAAATAAAGGTGTGAACAATGATTATATTTGTTGACACCTTTTAAAATCTA
>CAKPNP010000031.1 GCA_934169415.1 uncultured Bacilli bacterium | reverse complement strand
AATTTAAAGAAAAGTCCAAAAGAATTATTAATTGATACAAAATAGTAATAAATATTTATAATTTATTAAAAGTAAATTAGAGATAGTTTACTTTTTAAATAGTTAAAATTTAATTTTTGTATAGTTACCATATTTAAAACTTTGTAGAAAAAAGTAGAATTTTGTGTTATAATTAATTCATGGTAGAAATACCATATTAAACCATTTTACGATACTGACTATAATACACACTAGTATTTTCCCAGTATTGTAGTAGAAATAGTCATGATTAAAATGACTATTTTTTGTTGAAAAATAAAAAAAGGTGGTTAACCTAGACAGAAATTTGACAAAATTTTAAAAATTAATGATATGCCTAATTATGCCATTGATGTTCATTCATTAAAAAGTGACTTATTATATGGATTAAATGAAGAAGAAATAAAATAGAAAATACAGATTTACAGGTATATGATTTTTTGAAAGGAATGAATTAAATGTTAAATGAAACAATAAATATATTAAATGATTTAAATTTATATGGACAAGAAAAATGAAAAATAAATTTTTCATCCGAAAGCCTTAAGGCTTTCATTTTTTTGTGTTATAATTAAAGAAACTAATAAAGAAGTAGTGATTATTATGAAAACTATAAAAATTGAAAAAGCTTGCTTATCCATTGAACAATTTAAAGATTGCTATTTAAAAAATAGTCATAATGAAAATATATTAAACTCTGATGGTTCTATTAATAAAAATTATAATTCAAAGAAAAAAACTGGACTTATTGATAAAATTATTGAAGATGGTTGGAATAAAATGCCAGTTGATGAAAAAAACTTCATTTTAAAATATAGAAAAAATGCTGATATTGAAATTAAAAAAGTTATTGATTGTCATAATAAAAACTTAGGTTGTTCTGTTTATGAATGCCCCGAATGTGGTAATAATTTATATAGAATATCGACTAAAAGAAATAATATTGAAACAGTGTTTTATTATTGTAGCACTTATGTAAAAACAAAAAAATGTAATAAGCATTATATTTTGGAAAAAGAGTTGGACAATATAGTATTAGAATCTTTAAATAAACATATTGAATTGGTATGTGAAATTGATACTAAAATAGATGATGTTGTTTCAACTTCTAAAGTAGAATACAATAGTGAATTAAAAAAGATTAGATTAAATGAAATAAACAAAGAATTAGAAATAAATAAACTAAATATAGAAAAAGAAAACTTAAGCAAAAATAAAATAAACTCATACAATTTAGAATGGATAAATCAAGTTAAAAAAATAGGAAAACTGCAAGAAATTGACAGAAACATTGTTGATAGTTTTATTAAAAATATTTTTGTAAATGATGATAAAAGTGTAGATATTATTTTTAGGTATAAAGATGAATATAAAAACGCAATAGGGTATCTGAAAAGTCAAAATAATGTGTTATAATATATAAGGAAAAGAGAGTTATACCTTTAAATAATTTTATTAAAAAATATTATATAGAAAGAAGTGATTTTAATGAATAATTCTGGTAAAGAAAATGTTCTTAATAAAAGTGTAATCAACTGGGAAATAACAACTTATGGAAAACTTCCTCTAAAGTTTTATAAATAAAGGACTTGAATTAGTTTTCTTTTTACATTTTATAAGCAAAAAATGATAAAAATTTAAATAAAATAGAGGTAATTACGACTTAAGGAAAACTTTTAAATAAAAATCACAGAAAAGGAACGAAAAATATGGAAGAAAAAAAATACCTATATCATTATACAAGTATAGATACACTTTTATTGATATTGAAGAACAAAACAATTTGTTTTAATAGTTTAGTTAATGTTGATGATTTAGAAGAATGCGAAACTGGTGATATAAAAAAATTAGGACGTTTTTGTTATGCTAGTTGTTGGACAGATAGTGATGAAGAATTAATTGCTTTATGGAGTATGTATACACCTAATATGCAAGGAGTTAGAATAAAATTGGAACAATTTCCATTTGTAAAATATAATTATAAAAAAGGTGATTATTATTTTAAAGAAGATAGTACATCTTTTATAAATTATAAAGAATTAACCGAGGATGACAAAGCATCAATTGTTCCTAATTGTCCTACACTTACAAAAGTAATATACACTGATGATGAAAGTTTGTTATTTCCAATAAGTAAAAATATAGAAAAGAAAACTATATATACTAATGGGAAAATTACAAATACAGAAAACATAAGTTATAAAATAGATAAAATTGGAAAATATAAAAGAAAAAATTGGAAATTCCAAAATGAAATTAGATATTTAATTTCTATGGCTCCTTGGTCAGTAAGAGAGTTAGAATTGTGTTCGAAACAAAAAGATTTTGTTAAAGCTCAAAGGGAATTACTTAATCGATTAGAAGATAAAAATATCAAAGCACCTTATGATAGATACTTTTTGAAATTAGATGAAAATAAACTAGAAAATATCGAGATATTATTGGGACCAAAAGTTACAGAAGCACAAAAAGAAATGGTAAATTTAATAGTAAAAGAATATTGTCCAACTGCTAAAATTTCTCAAAGCACTTTAAAAATCAGATAATTAATGATATATTTTGTAGAAGGTGTTAAATATGAATATTTTTAAAACATTAGGAAATGAAATAAGTTATAAAGATATTATTCAATTAGATAGTGCTTTTTCGGTAACACATATAAATTATGGCAAATCACCTATATTTAATAAAATGAGTAGTAAAGATTTTGCAAACAAGTCAAGAAAAAATAGCATTTTTTGCAAAGGCAAAATTGAAAATGTTAGTGAATATTTATATTTTTTTACTGGAACACAACAAAATATTAATAAGGATGATAGAATTTTACTATGGGAGAATTATTGGATAGAATATATCAATGCATTTAACAATCTAACAAAATCATTACCAAACTCAGTGGTTACAGCATATGTAGCTAGGCACGCAGTTGAAATTGGTATGAAGTATTTATTATTGAAAAGAACTAATCAAATAAAAAAAGAACATGATTTAGGAATTTTATCTAATTTATTATTTGCTGAATATAACGTTAAAGATGACTATATGAAATATGTAAATGAATTTTGTGAAATATTTTGTAAATATATTGAAGGAGGAAATTCAGAGTATTTTAGATATCCAGATTATAAGAAAAACGCTATTTTTGCAGGTAATAATTTGGATATAAAATGGATTTTATATAATTTATCACTAATTATATTAAAGTTAATACATTTTGCCAATTTAGAAGAAAAATTTAATTAAAGATAAGGAGCTGATTAGTAATGCAAAGATTTAAAGTTGCAGGATATATTAGATTATCTAAAGAAGATAAAATAAAAGATGAATCAAATAGTGTTACTAATCAAAAATTAATAATTACTTCATATATTGAAAAGAATGAAGATTTACAATTTTTTGATTTTTATATAGATGATGGATATTCAGGTACAACATTTGATAGACCTGAATATAAAAGAATGTTTAAAGATATAGTAGATGGACAAGTAAATACAATAATAGTGAAAGATTTATCAAGATTTGGAAGAAACCACATACAATCAGATGATTATATAGAAAACATCCTTCCTGGATATAATGTTAGATTTATTTCAATCATTGATGAAATAGATAGTTTTAAAAATCCAAAGTCAGTAAGTAGTATTGCTGTTCCATTAAAGAATTTAATGAATGATCAATATGCTAGAGACATTTCAGAAAAAGTTAGGTCAACTTTAAAAATAAAACAATTAAACGGAGAGTTTATTGGTGTAACAGCAACTTATGGATATTTGAAAGATCCAAAAGATAAACATAAATTTATTATAGATAAAGAAGCATCTTATATCATAAAGAAAATATTCAATATGATACTTTTAGGTAAGAGTAGAAAAGAAATTGCAGAGCATTTAAATAATAAAAATGTTTTAACTCCAAGTTTATATAAAATAAGTAAGGAAAATCCAAATAATGAAGAATTAATACATTCTAAAAAATGGAATGCTGAAATAGTAAATAGAATATTAAAAAATGAAACATATACAGGAACATTGATTCAAAATGTTAAAACAAAACCGAATTATAGAACTGATAAATTAATTGATGTAAATAAAGATGAATGGATAATAACGGAAAATCATCATGAACCAATAATAAGTAAAGATAAATTTGATGAAGCACAAAATATTTTGGATAAGCAAAAAGGTTCTAGAAATAGCGAAGATATTTTATTATCTTATTTACAGTGCGCTGATTGTGGAAGTTTATTATATTTGAAGAAAGGTAAAAACAAAAAGTACTATTATTGCAAGAATTATATAAAAAATACAGAGTGTACAAGCCATTCTGTAGAACAAGAAAAACTATATGATGAAGTGATACAAATAATCAATGATAATAAAGGTTTAAATATAACTAGTAAAGAATTAAATGATAGTCTATTATATGGACTTATCGATGTTATATATATCAATGAAGATAAAAGTGTTAAAATAATATTTAAGTAAGATTTATTAAGAAGGGAATCGTGATATAATGGTAATTAATTATTCGGATCAAGAAGTTATAAAGAATAAAAAATCTATATTTATAGCAGGACCAACTCCAAGAGATGGGAATGTAAAATCTTGGAGAACTACTGCTTGTGAAAAATTAAATGAGTTAGGTTTTGATGGAGTAGTATATGTTCCAGAATATTCAACATGGAAACCTAAAACGGATTATGTTGATCAAGCAATGTGGGAAAGAGAAGCATTAACGGAAGCTACAGTTATTTTGTTTTGGATTCCTAGAAGTTTACCTGATATGCCTGCTTTTACTACAAATGTAGAATTTGGATATTGGTTACATTCAGGCAAAGTAATATATGGTCGACCAGATGATGCTACAAAAATAAAGTATCTTGATTGGTTATATAAAGAAGACTATAATAAAACTCCAATAAATGATTTAGATGAATTATTAAAAGAATCAATAATATTAGCAAATAATTTATATGATGAAAAAGATTCTGAAATATTACCATTAAACAAGAGAAAGATTTTAGAAAGGAAGTGATTTATATGGCAAAAGAACAAGAGAAAAAGGTGTTTCACAAAACTCCGATTAACTGGTAAAGAACGACTTATATAAACATTCGTTTAAGCCCTTACTTTATAAGATTTTTAATTAAATTCCTTTTTACATTTTTCCAAAAAAATCAATAAAAATTATAAGGAAAATCAGGTGCGAACGACATAAAGAAACAATTGAAGTAAGATATGAACATGAAAATATTTGGCTTACTCAAAAAATGTTATCAACTCTCTATAATGTAGAAATAAATACAATAAATTATCATATTAAAAAAATATATAATGATAATGAATTAAAAGAAGAATCAACTATTCGAAAATTTAGAATAGTTCAAAAGAAAGAAAAATAACAAATGGACAATAAAAACCGGCAAATAACTAATCATGATTTTTTAATATATAGGGATTCAAACAATGATATTAAGGTTAGTGTAATGTTAATAAATAATGATATTTGGTTTACATAAAACTTAATTGCAAAATTATTTGAGATGGAAAAGAATATAATAACAAAACATATTAATAATAGATTTAGTAGTAGTGAACTTGAGGAAAATAACACTGTCGGAAAAATCGACCTTGTTAATTTTAAAAATATATAATTTTGATATAATCTTTGAAAAGACAAAGAATAAATTTTAAAATATTTGAAGGGAAAAAATGATTAAACGAGAATTTGCTGAAAAATGGATATACAAATTAAAAAAATACTGGCTTGAGAAAAATATAGATGGTGCGTGTAGTTTATTTACTAACACAAAATTTTATCAAGAAACGCCTTTTATAAAACCGTTTTTGATTATCGAAGAAATAAAAGAAGAATGGTATCATGTTAAAAATGAAGAAATACATAATATAGAAATAAATGTATTAGCAATAGATGGAAATACTGTGATAGCTAATTGGTATCTAGAACAAAATAACGATGTTTATGATGGGATTTATCAGATAATGTTTAATGATAAAAATGAATGTATATATTTTAAAAGTTGGGAAATGCTTAAGCAAGAAGTTGAAAATAATGGATAATAAAAATATAAATAAAACCAATATAAATTGGGATATACTAACTCATGAAAAACTAAGATTTTAGATATAGGAGATGATAAAAGTGACAAAAGATTTAATTGTAAGAAGCAGCAGTGCAGAATTCTTAATATTTGAAAGGCAAACCCACGATAAGGGAATTCAAGTTAGATTTGAAGATGGTGATTTATGGTTAACTCAGAAGGCTATTGGAGAACTATTTAACGTGGATAGAACAGTAGTTACCAAGCATATTAAAAATATATATTCTGAGCTTGAATTAAATGAAAATTCAACTAGTGCAAATTATGCACTAGTTCAAAAAGAAGGTAATAGAGAAATTACTAGAAATGTGTTATATTATAACTTAGATATGGTTATTTCAGTAGGTTATAGAACAAATTCAGATAAAGCTATACAATTTAGAAGGTGGGCAACTTATATATTAAAAGAGTTTTCAAAGAAAGGTTATATAATAGATAAAAAGAGAATGGCAAATGGTGCGTTCTTTGATGAAGATTATTACGATTCATTACTTGCCGAAATAAGAGAAATAAGATTATCAGAAAGAAGATTTTATCAAAAAGTTACTGATATTTATGCAACAAGTGTGGATTATGATAAAAAATCTCCTACAACAATTAAATTTTTTAAAAAAGTTCAAAATAAAATGCATTATGCGGTATCTAAACAAACGGCAGCGGAAATTATATATAGTAGAGCAAATTCAGAAAAAGAACATATGGGTCTTACTTCTTGGAGAAATTCACCAAAGGGAAAAATATTAGAGACGGATGTTGTTATAGCTAAAAATTATTTATCTAAAGAAGAATTGGAAAGTTTAGAACTAATAGTGTCAGCATTTTTAGATTTAGCAGAAAATAGGGCAAAAAGACATATTCCAATGACCATGGAAGATTGGTCTACAAGAATAGATAAGTTTTTACTTGCAGATGATTTAGATATATTAAAAGATGCTGGAAAAATATCACATGAAATAGCCTGCGATAAAGCCTTAACAGAATTCGAAAAGTATAGAATAAAGCAAGACAATTTGTATAAATCAGATTTTGATAATTTTTTAGATGAAGCAAAAGTGATAGAAAATGGAAGTGATAAATAATGGATATGTATCAAAAAAGAGAAATGAGAAAAAATAAAAAAATGAACGAAGATACAAAAAGTTTACCATCAACGAGTATCAACTGGTTGATTACGATTTATTTAACCCCTTTAAGAAATCCTTTATTTATAAGACTTTGCGAGAATTATCATCTTGCAAGTTTTATATAAAAATATGATGAAATAGAAAAGAATTAGTAAAAAATGACTATTTTTATTGAAAAATAGTGGAGGAATTAGTAAGGTGATTACACCTTTTAACCCCCTAGAAAATGAGGTGATATTTGTGACAAAATATACATGGTATAATACTCAAGTACCAAATAATATAAAAGTAAGACAAGTTTATGGAATTGTTTTTTCGGATGATTATAAAGTATTACTAAGAATTGAAGATAATAAGTATAAATTAACAGGTGGAAAGCCAGAAGAAAACGAGTCATATGAAGAAACGTTAAAAAGAGAATATATAGAAGAATTAAATGTTGAATTAGATAAGTGCTATTATTTAGGATATTTACTTGTAGAAGATAATAATGAAAAATATGCTCAGGTTAGAATGATTGCAAAAGTCAAAAATATTAATGAAAATCACGTTGATCCTGCAACTGGAGAAATGTATGGAAGAAAATTAGTTGCTATAAATAATATAAAAGAGTATTTAAATTATTCTGACGAAGCAGGTAATTTAATGATAGATAATGCTATTAAGTTAGCAAAAGAAAAATATACTTTTAAAGATTTTAATACTAACGAAGAAACTATATAAAGGAGTTGATCCAAATGAATGAAAATAAAACTAATATAAACTGGTTGATAACAATTTAGTCAAGACCACTTCTAAAACCTTATAACATAGGATAAAACTCAAAAATAGATCTTGCATATTTATGTTAAAATATATTAAAAATTGATGAAAATTAGTTAAAAAAGCGTAATTTTAGTAAAAATTGCTTAGGAATTGATATGGTGAGAACAGCTAGTCAAGACCAAGAAAAAATGAGGTGATGTTATGATTAAATTATTTGATAGTAATATGAATGAAGTGACTATCAAAAGAGAAATGTACCAATGGGATATTTTTCCGCTTGATAACTTTTCCGCTTTTGGGTTTGTTATGAATAGTGAATATTTTCAAACAAGTGAACATGCATTTCAATATTTAAAGTTTGTTGATACAAATAAAGAGATAGCAAATAAAATAAAAGCATCATTTTCACCTAATGGTGCAAGAAATATTGCTCATGAAAATAAAGAATGTAGATTATCTAATTGGTCAGATGTTAAGTATCAAAATATGGAAAAAGTTTTAAGATTAAAAGTTGAGCAAAATCCAATTGTGAAAGAAGTGCTTTTAAATACGAAAGATTTTATTATTGCAGAAAATTGTATTGATGAAGATACTGACTGGGGATTAGATAATAATAATCAAGGAAATAATTATTTAGGTAAAATTTGGATGAAAATCCGTGAAGACATAAAAGGAGGTAATACTCATGAATGAAAATAAAACTAATATAAACTGGTATCCAGGACATATGGCAAAAACAAAAAGATTAGTAAAAGAACAATTAGATTTAATTGATATAGTATATGAATTAGTTGATTCTAGAATGCCTTATTCATCAAAAATAAAGGATATTGATGATGTAATAAAAAATAAACCAAGAATCTTAATTTTTACAAAATATGACTTATGTGATAAAAAAGAAACTGAAAAATGGATTAAATATTATCAAAATAAAGGATATAAAACTATTACTTTAGATAATTCTAATAATTCAAATTTAAAACCACTATTAAAATTAACTGAAGAAGTAATGGAACCAATAAATAAAAAAAGATTAGAAAAAGGTCTTTTAAAGAAAAAAACTAGGGTTCTTATTGTTGGTATACCAAACGTAGGAAAATCTACTTTATTAAATAGATTAGTAGGGAAAAATGCACAAGCTGTTGGAAATAAACCGGGTATTACTAAGCAACTTAATTGGATAAGAATTAATTCAGATATTGAACTATTAGATACACCAGGTATATTATGGCCTAAATTTGAAAGTGAAAGTGTAGCTTTTAATTTAGCAAGTCTATCTGCCATAAAAGAAGAAATATTACCACTATATGATGTATGTGAATATATATTAAATATGTTATATAAGTATTACCCATCTATTTTGAGTGAAAAATATAAAATAGATGAATTGGATGATGATATAATTACTACTTTTGAGGCAATTGGTAAAAAACGTGGATGTTTAATTAAGGGTGGACTTATAGATTATGATAAAGTTGTAAATATAATAATTAATGATATTAAAAGTGGTAATATAAAAAATATTACTTTTGATAGGTATAACTATGAATAAAAATATATTAGCTTTGGCGTACTTAGGAGATAGCGTATTTGAACTTTATGTAAGAGAATTTTTATTGAATAAATTTTCTAAAGTAAACACTCTACAAGAAAAAGCCATAAAAATAGTTAGTGCAAAGGGACAAGATGCCTTGATAAAAAAGTTAATTAGTGATAATATTTTAAGTGAGACTGAATTAAGTGTTTTTAATAGGGGAAGGAATGCTAAATGTGCTCATCACCCTAAAAATACTGATATTATAACTTACAAATATGCAACGGGGTTTGAAGCAATGATAGGTTATTTATATCTAAATGATAAAAAAAGATTAAATGAAGTACTTAAAATATGTTTGGAGGATTCATTATGTACGTGTACGGGAAAAATGTAGCAAAAGATATTAAAACAAAAATAGAAAAAGCATATGTTGTAAAAAATTTTAAAGATAAAGATATACTTTCAAAAATAAATGCACCAATTGTTTATGTAGATAAACAAAAATTAGATTCAATGGTTGATGGGTTGCATCAAGGTATTGTTCTTAAAATTAAAGATTATGATTTTTATGATATACAGGATTTAACTGATGATGTAATAGTAATACTAGATCATCTAGAAGATCCTCATAACCTAGGAGCCATTATTAGAACTTGTGAGGCAGCTGGTATAAAAGATATAGTTATTCCTAAAGATAGAAGTGTATCTATAAATAGTACAGTTATGAAAACTAGTGCGGGATGCCTAGATAGGGTAAAGATTGCTAGTGTTACTAATTTAGTTAATACAATAAATTATTTAAAAGAAAAAGGATATTGGGTAATTGGTACTGATATGATTGGTACTGATTATAAAGATTTGGATTATAAAGGTAAAATAGTAATAATAATAGGTAACGAAGGAAAGGGAATGTCTAGATTAGTTAAAGAATCATGTGATTTTATAGCTAGTATTCCTATGTATGGCGAGGTTAATAGTCTAAATGCATCTGTTGCAGCTGCAATAATTTTATTTGAGGCTAGGAGATAATAATGAATTATAAAGATTTTAATGATTATGAACTTTTAGATCAAATATATAGTTGTAGTGAAGATGCAAATGAAATATTACTTTATAAATATAGACCTCTTGTTGTCTCTTTAGCTCAAAAATTCATTAAATTAGCTTCTATTGGCATAGATTTAAACGATTATGTACAAGAAGGCTTACTTGGTTTAAATGATGCTATAAACACTTTTAGAAATGAAAAAGATGCTAATTTTGGAACATATGCTAAATTATGTATTGAAAGAAGAATGATTAGTTTAGCTAAAGAAACTATGTCTAATAAAAATAAAATATTAAATAATTATGTACCACTTGATAATGAAGATGATGAACCCTTGGATTATATACTCGCTGATAGTTCAAAAGATCCTTGTTCATTAATTGAAATAACTGAAAATGAAAATAAAATTATTGATAAATGTCTTGCTGTTTTATCAAGTACAGAAAAAGAAGTATTTCTACTTAAAATTCAAGGTTTTTCTATTAAAGAAATAGCTTCTATTGCAGAAAAAGATGCTAAATCTGTAGATAATACTATACAAAGAATTAAAAATAAAATTAAAGATGTAATATAAATATTAAATTAATTATATTATTAATTGTTAGAATGTAGTGGAGGATTTATGAAAAAATTAAAATATTTATTATTAGTTGGCTTATTATGTGTTACTGGTTGCAATGAAAAACCAACTGATCAAGTAGTAAATGGTAATGAGAATGATGAGAATAATAATGTAGTAGAAGAGAAAATATCTATAGTAGATATGGATTCTAAAACCAGACCAATTGCAGTTATGATAAATAATCATAAGTCTGCTCAGCCTTATCAAACCGGTTTAAATGATGCTTATATTGTTTATGAAATGGTAGTAGAAGGTGGAATTACAAGAATGATGGCGGTATTTAAAGATTCTACCATTAGTAATGTTGGCACAATTAGAAGTGCAAGACCGTATTATTTAGATTATGTTCTTGAAAATGATGCGTTATATGTTCATTTTGGTGGCAGTTATAAAGCATTAGATGAAATAAAAACTTTAGGTATTAATAATTTAAATGGAATGGCAGATAATTTTTATTGGAGAGAGAATTTTCCAGTTTCTACAGAACATACAGTATACTCTTCAATGGAAAAAATTAATAACACTATTAAAAGAAAGGGTTATAGAACTGAATCTAGTGAAAATTTGCTTTTAAATTATAGTGCTAAAGAAATTGATGTTAGTAGTCTTTCTGATTCAATAGAAGCAAATCATGTTAAAATAGTTTATTCTAGCTATCAAACTAACGAATTTGTTTATGATGCTAGTTCTAAAGTTTATAAAAAATATAGTAATGGCACTTTAAGAACTGACAATATAACAAAAGAACCATTTACTGTTAAAAACATAATTACTTATCAAGTAAATAACTATACTATAGATAGCTATGGATGCCAAGCTTTAGATAATATAGGTAGTGGATATGGATATTATATAAGTAATGGTTATGCAGTAAAAATAACATGGGAAAAGAAATCTAGAGAATCAAAAACTATATATAAATATTTAGATGGAACTATTATTACTGTAAATGATGGAAATACATATATTCAAATTCAACCTAAAGGCCAAACTTTAGAAATTAAGTAGTTAATTCTACTTTTTTTGTATATTATAAACTTATTCATTTACAAATATTTTATAATTGTGATATACTGTTATAAGCTAGAGGTGAATAATGAAAGCTTTATTAGATTTTGAGTATTTAGAGATAGTTAATAATATTTTAAATGATGAAAAATTTAAAGATTTAGATAGATGTTTACATCATGGTACAACAAGATATGAACACTCTATAAGAGTATCATACTTATCATATAAGATTGCTAAAAAAAATAATTTAGATTACATTACTACAGCTAGAGCAGGGTTATTACATGATTTTTTTAATAATGAAGGTTCTTCAATGTTTGAAAGATTTAAATCTACATTTACACATCCTTCTCTTGCAGTAGAAAACGCTAAAGAAATATTTAATATAACTGAAAAAGAAAGTAAAATAATAAGATCTCATATGTTTCCTATTAATTTAACTTTACCAAGAAGTATGGAAGCGTGGATTGTAACCATTTCAGATAAAATAGTATTTTTAAAAGAAATTAGCTTATCTACTTGTTATAAATTAAGATATGCTACTAATTTATTTATATTAATATTGTTAAATTTTATAAAATAAACCTTTTTAGTTTATTTTTTTTATTATAAATGATATAATTAAATCATGTTCCCATAGTTTAGTAGGATAAAACAGTCCCCTCCTAAGGGATCGATAGCAGTTCGAATCTGCTTGGGAACACCAGAACGATTGATACTCGGACACTTTCGTCTAGATAATAATAGATTACTAACTAAAAAGTTAGTTTTTTTCTGCTTAAATTGAATGTTGAGTGATAATTATGTTTGAAATAGAAACTAAAAATTTGAAAATAAGTGATGAACTTAATAGAAAGATAGACATGATATGTCGGTTTGCTTGTGTTAAATATGAATTTGTGCCTAGTAATATTAAATCAGTTAAAAATACTAATATTGCCTATGTAAAACCTCATATTTTAAAAGTTAAAGGAAATGATTAC
>CAKPNP010000030.1 GCA_934169415.1 uncultured Bacilli bacterium | reverse complement strand
ATATCTAGTAGGATATAAAGTAACAGATGAAGCAGGAAATAGTGTAAATATTGTAAGAAATTTAAAAGTAAAAATGCCTGCTGATACAAGTGGAGCAAGTGCTCCAAATATAAGTAGTGGAATGATACCAGTAGTATATGATTACGGAAAAGAAGCATTTGTAAAAGCGGATACAAGTAACTGGTATAACTATAATAATAAAGAATGGGCAAATATAGTGTTAGTAAGTGATACCGTAAGAGAGAAATATAACAGTGCCTTAGAAGGTACACCAATTTTAGAAAGTGATGTACTTGCATACTATGTATGGATACCAAGATATAGATATCAAATATTCTATGATGGAGTAAATGCAACAAGTAAACAGTTGATAAATATAAAGTTTGAAAGTAAAGAAACATCTAAATCACTTGGAACGGCTAAAACTGAGTGGTTAACACATCCAGCATTTACATTTGGAGATGAGGAATTAGATGGAATATGGGTAGGAAAGTTTGAAATAACAGGTGATACAACAAATCCAACAATAAAACCAAATACAATAAGCTTAAGAAGTCAAAATGTAAGTAATTTATTTATAACAAGTAAAAAGATAAATTATGGAACTATAAGAGATACAAGTATGATAAAGAACTCTGAATGGGGAGCAGTAGCATATTTAACAAATTCAATCTATGGTCAAGGCTTAACAGAGGTTAGAATAAACAATAGTAGTGCACATACAACAGGATGTGCAGCAACAAAAGAAATTGGTGGAGCTTATAGTGGATGTGAGAATGCATATAATACGATTGCTGGAGTACTAGCTAGTACAACAGGAAATATAAGTGGAATATATGATATGTCAGGTGGTGCTTGGGAATATGTAATGGGAATAATGGAAGATAGTTTGAATAGTAATACTCCAGCAAGTGGTAGAGATACGCAATATTACAATTCAGGATTTACTGGAAAAACAACAGGGAAGGTAGCAAATGTAACAGGCATATCTTTTCCAGAATCTAAATATTATGATATATATAAATATGGAACAAGTAATAGTGATTTAACCAGATATCATTTAGGAGATGCAACAATAGAAACAAAAGGTTGGAATGGTGATTTTTCCTATTTCATTAACTCTAATGGTCCATGGTTCAAACGTGGTGGATACTATAGTGATAGTTCTGGTTCTGGTACTTTCACATTTCACTATTACGATGGTAACGCTGACAGCCTTTATTCTACTCGTGTAGTTTTAAGATAATTACTTAAAAAAATAACAAGAAAATTTTCTTGTTATTTTTAGTTCACTTTTAATGTTTAGTAGCATACATTAAATTAGAGGTGATTAAAATGTCTTTATATAAAGAGATTGTAACTAAAGCTGTTATAGGAAAAGGTAAAAAATCTTTTAATGATAATTATAAGATTGAAACTCAAGATAAACCAACTACAGTACTTGGTTGTTGGGTAATAAATCATAAATTTAAAGGATATAAAAGTGGAGACAAAATAGGTGTAGATGGATCATTTGATGTAAATATTTGGTATTCTTATGATGAAGATTCAAAAACTACTGTTGTAAATAAAAAAATTGAATATAATGATTTATTCAATGTAAAAGTAAAAGAAAATGCAGATTTATCTGGAGACACTGAAATAATAGTTAGAAGTTTATCTCAACCTAATTGTGTAAGAGTAAATATATTAGACGATGGTTCTATTTCTTTTGATATTGAAAAAGAAATGGGCGTAGAAATAGTAGGGGAAACAAAAATGAAAATAGCTATAGAAGAAGATGAAGAACCTTGGGATGATATAGATGAAGAATTAAATGAAGAAGATTTAAAAGAAATAGATAAAGTAGATGAAAATTATATATAAATGTCAATAATATTGGCATTTTTTAATGTGTCAACCATTTTATGTTGACAGTACTTATTTTATATGTTACAATTATTTACAGAAAAGGAGTGATATTATGGCAGTTAAATTAAGATTAAAAAGAATGGGTAGTAAACAAAAACCATTTTATCGTATCGTAGCAGCTGATTCAAGAAGTCCAAGAGATGGTAAATTTATCGAAACTGTAGGTACTTATAATCCAATTGGAACTGAAGCAGAAGTTAAAGTAAACGAAGAATTAGCTCTTAAATGGTTAGCTAATGGTGCTATTCCTACTGATACAGTTAGAAATTTATTAAAAGATGCTGGAATTATGAAAAAATTTCATGAATCTAAAATGAGTAAATAATTATGAATTTAGTGGAGTTAACTAGTTTTTTAGTAAAAAGTATAGTTAAAGATTTAGAATCAGTATCTATTAAAGAAATAAAAGATGATGATATAACTATAATAGAAGTATTAGTTAGTAATGATGATATTAAATATGTAATAGGTAAAAATGGAGTTACAGCTAATTCTATTAGAACTATAGTTCAAGCTTCAAGTTATGTAAATAATTTGGGTAAAGTTAAAATAAATATTGATTCTTTATAACTCAAATATTAATTTATTTGAGTTTTTATTTGGGCTATTATAATTAATACTTTAAAAAAATAACATATCATGTATTTTGAGGTGTTATATATTGAACTGGTTTTATGAAATGAATCCTGTAATGCAATCATTGATCGCGGGTATTTTTACATTTAGTATAACTGCACTTGGTGCTTTTGTAGTATGCTTTTTTAAAGAATGTAATAAAAAAGTTTTGGATACTGTTTTAGGTTTTAGTGCTGGTGTTATGATTGCTGCATCTTTTTGGTCATTACTTACTCCTTCTATTGATTTATCTACTACTTTAGGATATAGTGCGTGGTTATTTCCATCACTTGGTTTTGTATTTGGTGGGTTATTTGTTTTAATATCTGATAAGATTGTCGATGTTGTAATGGATAAAAAAGAAATAACTAATAAAGTTTCATTAAAAAGAAAAATACTTTTAGTGTCAGCTGTAACTATACATAATATTCCAGAAGGCCTATCACTTGGTGTTGCCTTTGGAGGGCTTGCTTTAAATATTGAAGGCTTATCAGCAATTGGTGCTATTATGCTATCAATAGGTATTGGAATACAAAACTTTCCTGAAGGAGCAAGTGTTTCTTTACCACTTAGAAGTGAAGGGGTATCTAGATTTAAAAGTTTTCTAATAGGTGCCTTATCTGCTATTGTTGAACCTATATCAGCAGTAATAGGTGCAATATTAGTAAGTAAGATAAGAAGTTTTTTACCATTTTTACTATCTTTTGCAGCAGGTGCTATGATAATTGTTGTAGCTCGTGAATTACTTCCAGAATCTATTAGAGAAAATAAAAATTTATCTACTATAGGATTAATATTAGGATTTATTATAATGATGATACTTGATCTTGCTTTCATAAATTAATTATTGTAAATATTCTTATTTTATAATATAATAAATACATAGTGTTTTACTATGTTTTTTATCGTTGGAGGTATTATGAAATATATATTGTTATTTGTATTTGCATTCACACTAATATATTTATTTTATTTATTTACTGTTATACTTCAAAAAAAGAGATATGACAAGTTTAAAGAAAGTAATCAAGTTATGTTTTTTGTTAAAAGATATAAATTAGATAAAGATAAAATAAATATAAAAAAATTTATTAATGTTATAAGTTTAGTTAATTCATTTATAATAGCTATTTCTTTTACTGTAAGTTCTATAAGTTCTAATTTTATAATTGAATTATTAATAGGATTACTTGTTATAGTACCTTTGATGTTACTTTCATATCATGTAATCGGAATAAGCTTAAAAAAGGAGGAAGAAAAATGGATACACAAAAAATAGAAGAAAAATGGAGAAAATATTGGGAAGAACACGAAACTTTTAAAACTGATATATGGGATTTTAGTAAACCAAAATATTATGCTTTGGATATGTTTCCATACCCATCAGGAGTAGGGCTTCATGCTGGTCATCCAGAAGGCTATACTGCAACAGATATAATAGCTCGTATGAAGAGGATGCAAGGATATAATGTACTTCATCCAATTGGATTTGATTCATTTGGACTTCCTGCTGAGCAATTTGCTATAAAAACAGGTAAACATCCTAATGGATTTACTGAAAAAAATATTGAGACATTTAAAGAACAACTTAAATTATTAGGTTTATCTTATGATTGGAGTAGAGAAATTTCTACTCATGATCCAAAATTTTATAAATGGACTCAGTGGATATTTAAACAATTATATCTTGATGGTTTAGCTAAATATGTAGATATGCCAGTAAATTGGTGTGAAGAGTTAGGTACTGTTTTAGCTAATGATGAAATAATAGATGGTAAAAGTGAACGTGGAGGTTATCCAGTAGTTCGTAAGAATATGAAACAATGGGTAATAGATATTCCTAAGTATGCTGAAAAATTACTTGATGGACTTGATAATCTTAACTGGCCAGAATCTACTAAGGAAATGCAAAGAAACTGGATTGGTAAAAGTATAGGTGCGACTGTTAATTTTAAGGTTAAAGATAGTGATTTATCATTTACAGTATTTACAACAAGATGTGATACATTATTTGGAGCAACATACTGTGTACTTGCTCCAGAACATGAGTTAGTTGATAGTATAACTACTATGGATAGAAAAGAAAGTGTTGATAATTATAAAAAAGCATGTGCTTTAAAATCTGAAATGGAAAGAACTGAATTAAATAAGGAAAAAACAGGTGTATTTACAGGAGCTTATGCAATAAATCCTGTTACTAATAAATGTATTCCAATTTGGATAGCTGATTATGTTTTATCTACTTATGGTGAGGGAGCTATTATGGCTGTTCCTGCCCATGATGAAAGAGATTATGAGTTTGCTAAAAAATTTGATTTAGATATAGTACAAGTACTAGAAGAAACAACAGGAACACCTAATGAAAACGGGATACATAAAGATAGTATAGTTGCTATAGTTTATGATAAAGAAAATGATAAATATTTAACTATAAATTGGAAAACATTAGGTGGCAGATTATTTGTTGGTGGAACTAGATTAGCAAGTGAGGATGCTATTACATGTGCATTAAGAGAAATAAAAGAAGAAACAGGATATGATGATTTAGAATTTGTTAAAGAAACATTTAAAATTAATCATCATTATTATGCTTATAATAAAGATAAATACTTTGAGATTGAAAGTACCGGTTTACTATTTAATTTAAATTCAAATCATCAAGTAGAACAAAATTTGGATGAAGATGAAAAATTTAGTGTTGAGTGGGTAAATAAAGATGTAATAGAAAAAGAAATCAAAGATGAATTACATATAAAAACATTTAATTATTGTATGAATAATACTGCTATGTCAGGAGATGGAATTCATATTAATTCTAATTTTTTAAATGGATTAAATAAAAAAGAAGCAATAGATAAAATGATAGAGTATCTAGAAAAAAATAATATAGGTACTAAAAAAGTTAATTATCGTTTACGTGATTGGATTTTTGCTCGTCAAAGATATTGGGGAGAACCAATACCAGTAGTTCATTATTTAGATGGAACGAGTGATGTATTAGAGGACTCTGAATTACCTTTAATTTTACCAGAGTTAGCTGATTATAAAGCAAAAGGTGGTAGGGCACCACTTGAAAATGCAACTGATTGGGTAAATATAGAATATAAAGGAAGAAGAGCTAAACGTGAAACTTCTACTATGCCAGGTAGTGCTGGATCTAGTTGGTATTTCTTAAGATATATTGATCCAGATAATAATGAGGCTTTAGCTAATAAGGAATTACTTGATCATTGGATGCCAGTAGATTTATATGTAGGTGGACCAGAACATGCTGTAGGACATTTATTATATTCAAGAATGTGGAATAATTACTTATATGATAAAGGAATTGTAGGCGTTGCTGAACCGTTTAAAAAACTAGTTCATCAAGGTATGATCTTAGGTGAAAATGGTATTAAAATGGGAAAAAGATATCCTGAATATGCAGTTAATCCTAATGATATAGTAAATACTTATGGTGCTGATACATTAAGACTTTATGAAATGTTTATGGGACCACTTGAAGCTGATAAACCTTGGAGTAAAACAGGTGTTGAAGGTTCTCGTAGATTTTTAGATAGAGTTTATAGACTATATACAAGTGAAAATAAAATAGCTGATAAAGAAAATAAAAATCTAGAAAAAATATATAATCAAACAGTTAAAAAAGTAACAGAAGATTATGAATCATTAAACTTTAATACTGCTATAAGTAGTTTAATGATATTTATAAATGCAGTATATAAAGAGACTGTTTTTCCAAAGGAATATGCTTTAGGCTTTATAAAATTATTAAATCCAATATGTCCATATATTACAGAAGAATTATGGCAATTACTTGGTAATAATGATACTATTAGTTATGAGGATTGGCCAAGTTACGATATAGAAAAAACACGTGAAGAAATATTTACTATGATAGTTCAAGTAAATGGTAAAGTAAGAGGAAAAATAGAAGTTTTGATGGATACTACAAAAGAAGAAATGGAATCTTTAGCAACTTCTTTAGATAATGTAGTAAAATATATAGAAAATAAAGAAATAGTTAAAATAATAACTGTTCCTAAAAAACTAGTAAATATAGTTATAAAAGGAGAATAATATGAGAAATATTTTAATTGGAGGTGCTTGGCCTTATGCAAACTATATGCTTCATATAGGCCATTTAGTAGCACTACTTCCTGGTGATATAATAGCTCGTTATTATAGATTAAAACATGATAATGTAGTATTTGTAAGTGGTAGTGATTGTCATGGTACACCTATTACTGAAAGAGCTAAAAAAGAAGGTAAAAAGCCAAGTGATATAGCACTTTATTATCATAATGAAAATATTAAAACTTTAGAAAAAGCTGGATTTTCTTATGATATGTATACTTTAACTGAAAGCAATTATCATAAAGAAAAAGTAAAAGAATACTTTAAAAAAATGATAGATAACGGTTATATATATGAAAAAGAAGAAAAACAAGACTATTGTTCTAAATGTGGGAAGTTTTTATCAGATAGAGAAATAGTTGGTATTTGTAAAAACTGTGGTGGAACTGCTAAGGGAGATCAGTGTGATAACTGTTTTGCATCATTAGAACCAAGTGATATTTTAGATAAAAAATGTTCTACATGTGGAAGTAGTCCAATACTTAAAAATAATAAACATTTATATTTAGCTTTATCTAGATTTCAAAATGAGATACAAAATTTTATAGATGATAGAGCACCTATTTGGAGAAAGAATGCATTAAATGAATCCAGAAAATTCTTATCTATGGGACTTATTGATAGGGCAACTACTCGTCAACTTGATTGGGGAATTGAAGTACCAGTAGATGGATATGAAGATAAAAGAATTTATGTTTGGATAGAAGCTGTATTAGGCTATATAACAACTGCCGAAAGAGTTTTAGAAGAAAGAAAACAAGATTTTTATTCTTTTATAACTGATCCAAATTTAATTAGTTATTATTCTATAGGGAAAGATAATATTCCATTTCATACTATAATATATCCAGCTATATTAAAGTCAATTGATACTAAATTTCAATTACCAACTTATATAATTTCATGTGAATTCATGAATATGCAAGATGAAAAAATGAGTAAAAGTAAAGGTAATTTAATAACAATTAATGATTTAATTGATGAATTTGGTGCATCTACTGTTAGATATTTTATGATATCTAATGGACCTGAAAAGAAAGATACTAATTTTTCTAAAGGCGAACTTATTCAAGTTCATAATAAATTTTTAGTTGGAGTATTGGGTAATTTTATTAATAGAAATTTGTCTTTTATAAATAAAAAATTTGATGGGTATATAAAAGAAGGCATAGTAGATGATGAAATTATAAGTTTAACTAGAAATACTTATAATGAGGCATCTAGTTTAATTGAAAAAGGCGAATTAAGAGCCGCTTTAGATCTTATTATGAATTATGTAGTATTAGGTAATAAATATTATGACTCTAAAGCTCCATGGCTACAAGTTAAAGAAAATATAGATGAATTTAATAATACTACTTATACTTGTATTTATATGATAGCTAATATATCAAATTTATTAAATCCATTTATACCTGATACAACAGAAAAAATTAAAAAAATGTTATCATTAAATATCGATGCATCATATGAAGAAATAGTATTAAAGGGTGATATTAAGTTATCTAATATAGAATTATTATTTAATAGAATAGATGAGGAACTGTAATTAAATTAGATAACTGATTTTTACAGTTTTTTCCATTATTTGATAGTAATAATTGTAAATTAAAGAATATATGTAAGAAAACCACTTAAAAAGTGGTTTTAAAGTATTTAATAAAAAAACAAAACATGGTAAAATTTATGTAAGGAGAGAATATGGAAAAGATAAAAGGAAAAGTAGAAGAAGTATATATACCAGGTGAAGATATAATGTATAGTACTAAAATAGGATTTAAAATAAAAACAAACGATAAAATAATTGTAGTAGAGCAAGAACAAAATGATGAAAATGTAAATATATTAAGAGATGATGAAGTAATAATAAAAAAACAAATAATATCTGGAATGGAGTTTATTGATATAGAAAAGGTGGTATAGGTAATGAATGATTATAGTATAGTAGGATTGTATGAACATAATATAGAAATTTATAAAAAAATAAAAGAAAAATTAAAAGATAACAGTATAGTATCAATAATACAAGCAACAGGAACAGGAAAAACTTATAATGCATTACAGTTAGCCTATGAGAACAAAGATAAAAAAATAATATATTTGGTACCATCTAATTCTATAATAGAGCATATAGAAGAAATAATAGAAGAAAATCCGAAATTAAATTTAGAAAAAGATTATCCAAATTTAATTTTTAAAACATATCAAAGTTTAGTAGATATGAGTGAGAAAGAATTAGAAAATTTAGATGTAGATTTATTAATAATAGATGAATTTCATCATATAGGATCCCCAATTTGGGGAGCAAGAACAAATAAAATAATAGAAACACATAAGAAAATGAAAGTACTTGGAATGACAGCATATACAGTAAGAGATAGAGGAACTATATATGAAAGAGATATGATAGGGGAAGGTGAAGTATTTTCAAATAGTGTAGCAAGTAATTATGATATATGTGATGCAATAATAGATGGAGTACTACCCAAAATGAGATATAAATCAGGATATATATATCTAGAAAAAACAGAGATAGCATTAGAAAAAAGATTGGAAAGTATGTCACCTAACTCAAAAAATTATAAAGAATTAAAACCAATACTAGATGATGTAAAAAGAAGATTACATGAAGCAAAAAGTTTAAAAGATATATTTAAAACAAATATAAAACCAAATGGAAAATATATATATTTTTGTCCAGTAATGTCTGAAAAAGAGAAAAATGATATAGAAACAATAGCAGAGGAAGTAAAGACTTGGATAGAAGAAATGGGATTAACAAGTGAAAATTACGAAATATATATAACAACAAGTAAAATGGGAAAAGAAGGCAAGTTAAATAGAAAAGCGTTTTATAATGATGAAGATATAAAAGGAAATAAGGTAAATAATAAATTAAGAATAATGCTTGCAATAAATCAATATAATGAAGGAGTACATGCACCTGGAATAGATGGAGTAATAATGGGAAGAGGTACAAGTTCGGATATAGTATTTTTTGAACAATTAGGTAGAGCATTATCAGTAAGAGGAAAAACAAAAGAGGAATATGAAGAGTTAAGTAAAAAAACAAAAGAAGAATTAATAGAGATATGTGAAAAAAGAGAAATAGAAATAAGTGATACTAATACAAAAGAGGAAATAATAGAACAAATACTAGCGCCGGTAATAATAGATTTAGCAGGGAATATAGGATTTATAAAAGAGTTAGAAAATAATTTAAAAAGTAGAGTAAGAGAAATACAAGAAAGAAAATCTGGCTCAAAAAGAAAAATACATATAGATACCACATCATTTGATATAAATTTATTAAATGAGGATATATTTGAAATATTAAAATATGCTATTGATAGATTATCAACAACATGGATGGATAAATATGAATTAGCTAAGAAATATTATGAATACTATGGGAATTTAGATATACCTCAAAAATTTAAGACGATAAACGGAATAGACTATGATGAAAATGGAATAGCACTAGGTAGATGGATAAGTAATCAACGTAATGCATATGAAGGACAGGGTAGCTTTAGATTGACAAATTCTCAAATAGAATTATTAGAAAATATAGGAATGAAATGGGATATGTTAAATGAAAAGTGGAATAGATATTATGAATTATCTAAGAAATATTATGAACACTATGGGAATTTAGATATACCCCAAAAATTTAAAACGATAAACGGAATAGACTATGATGAAAATGGAATAGCACTAGGCATTTGGATAAGTACTCAACGCAAAGCATATAAAGGACAGGGTAACTCTAGATTGACAAATTCTCAAATAGAATTATTAGAAAATATTGAAATGAAATGGGATCAATTAAATGAAAAGTGGAATAGATATTATGAATTGGCTAGGAAATATTATGAACATTATGGAAATTTAGATATACCAATTAAATTTAAAACGATAAACGGAATAGACTATGATGAAAATGGTGTAGCGCTAGGGATTTGGATAAGTACTCAACGTCAAGCATATAAAGGAAAAAATAATTCTAGATTAACAAATTCTCAAGTGGAATTATTAGAAAATATTGGAATGATATTTATTAGTGAAAAAGTTGATAAAAAATTACAGTTAGAAGAAATATCAGAAAAAAATATTAAAGAAAAACGAATAGAATTATTAAATAGAAGTAGGACACTTTTAAATAGTTTTGATTCTAATACATTACCAAATAAAAATGATATAAACGAAAGATTTATAGAACAATTAAATAATATTAAAAAATAAAAGGATGTAATGAAATCAAGGATTAATTTCTTTGATTTTTTTTGTATATTTTGTTGTATAATTTTTTTTTTAAAATATCAATATAATCATATAATATTATTAGGAGGCATATTATGTTTAATAATTTTTGTGAAGATGCGAGAAAGGTATTAATAAAATCGAAAGAAGAGATGTTGTCTTTAAAACATCCTTATGTTGGAAGTGAACACTTACTTCTTGCTATTTTATCTAGTGATAACAATATATCTAAAAAGTTAAAAGAATATGATTTAACTTATGATATATTTAGGAATAAAATAGTTGAAATAATAGGTATGGGAACACATGAGAGCGAATGGTTTTTATACACACCGCTATTAAAACGTATTATGGAAAATGCTATAATGGATGGAAAAGAAGCAAATAGTGATGTAACGGTAGAAATGTTATTTTCAAATCTTTTAATAGAGGGTGAAGGAGTTGCTATTAGAATATTACAAAATTTAGATATAGATATTGAAACTCTTTCTTTAGAATTTTTATATAAATCTAGTAAGAAGAAAAAAAATAAAAAGTTATTATTAGAAGAATTAGGGTATGACTTAAATAAAAAAGCTATTAATAAAGAACTTGATCCAGTAATAGGAAGAGATGATGAAATTAAAAGAACATTAGAAATATTATCAAGAAGATATAAAAATAATCCTATATTAATAGGAGAAGCTGGAGTTGGTAAGACCGCTATAGTAGAAGGAATAGCATCTCTTATAGTCTCAGGTGATGTTCCGAATAATTTAAAAAATAAAAGGATTATAAATTTGGATATGGCAACTTTAGTAGCTGGAACTAAGTATAGAGGAGAATTTGAAGATAGAGTAAGAAAAATACTTAAAGAATTAGAAGATAATGATGATATAATTTTATTTATAGATGAAATACATACGTTAGTTGGAGCAGGTGGAGCTGAAGGTGCAATAGATGCATCAAATATATTTAAACCAGCTTTAGCTCGTGGTAAAATAAGATGTATCGGAGCGACTACGATAGATGAATATAAAAAATTTATAGAAAATGATAAAGCATTAGAAAGAAGATTTCAAAAAGTCACTATAAATTCGCCATCTAGAGAAGTTGTTAAAGATATTTTATTTAAAATAAGACCTATTTATGAAAAATTCCATAATGTAAAAATAAGTGATGAAATATTAGAAAATATTATCGAATTATCAAATAAATATATATATGATAGATTTGAACCAGATAGGTCAATCGATATACTAGATGAAGTGTGTGCTAGAGTAAATTTAAAAGAAACAGAAGAATCTAATTTATATAATACTCTTACTAAAGAGTTAAGTAATGTAATATCACTTAAAGAAAAAGCTGTATGTGATAATGATTTTAAAAAGGCAACAAGTTATAAAAATCAAGAATTTGATTTAATGAATAAAGTTAACACTTTATCACTTAATTTGACTAATAAAAGTAATACTGTAACACTAGATGATTTATATTATGTTATATCACTTAGAACTAATTTGCCTCTTTATGAGATTAAAAATTCTACAGTTAAAGTAATTGAAAATATAAATAAAGAATTAAATGTTATAAAAGGTCAGGATAAAGCTATTAAAGAGTTATTGAATGTAGCTAAAAAAATTAAATTAGGATTTATTGATAATAAATGTTACAGTATGCTTTTTACAGGGCCAAGTGGAGTAGGTAAAACTAATTTAGCTAAAATCTTTGGCAAATGTATAGCTAAAGATAATGTAATCAAGTTAGATATGAGTGAGTACTCTGATGCTATGAGTATTAATAAAATAATAGGTTCTCCTGCTGGATATGTAGGTTATTCCGATAATAAAAATATACTAGAAGAAATTAAAAATAAACCATTTTCTGTTTTAATATTAGATGAAATAGAAAAAGCGGATAAAAGTATTATTAATTTGTTATTTCAAATATTAGATGATGGGGTTATAAAAGATTCTAAAGGTAATGTTGTTAACTTTAAAAATGTAACAATTATAATGACTTCTAATATTGGTTATAATGAATGTAGTGTGGGATTTAATAAAAATACTAATAAGTTATCTAAATTAAAAGAATACTTTGATTTACCTTTTATAAATAGAATAGATAATATAATAAATTTTGATAATTTATCTTATGATGTAGTAAAAGATATTACTTTATCTAAAATAAATGAAGTAAAAGAAAAATATAAAAATAGAATAAATATAACATTAAATGGTAATGTTGTTGATGAGATAATAAATTTATCAAATTATAAAGAGTTTGGGGCAAGAAAAATAGAAAAATTAGTAAAAGATAAAATAGAAGTAATAGTTATAGATGAAATTGTAATGGAAAATAAAAGTGTTACAATTTCTGAATTAGTTAATGCTTAAAAAACTATCGAGTGATAGTTTTTTTGTATATTGTAAAATAATGAAAATTATGATAATATTTTAATAGATAAAAATAATATGTGGGTAAAATAATTCGCAAATCTACAAATAAGGAAAGAGGTAATTATAAATGAGAAATAAAAAAGGATTTACGTTAATAGAATTACTTGCAGTAATAATAATACTAGCAGTAATAGCACTAATTGCAACACCAATAGTATTAAATGTAGTAGATAATGCAAATAAAAGTGCTAATAAAGATTCAGCATACGGGCTTTTAGATTCGGCTAAACTATACTATATGGAAAGCTTGCTTGATGAATCAAAGAGTTTAAGTGGGAACTTAATAGATAAAATAAACGTATCAGGAAGTAAACCAGATAGTGGAACTGTTTATATAAATGATAAAGGAGAAATCGCACTTTCAGTAGTATATGATAAAGTATGTTTTACTAAGAATTATGAAGATGCAGATTTAACAGAATCTGATGATAT
>CAKPNP010000029.1 GCA_934169415.1 uncultured Bacilli bacterium | reverse complement strand
TCTTCAAAATCCTTTTTTTTAGAGAAACTTTTTTCAAAAAATGCAAAAAAACAAGAAAAATTAATTTCTTGTTATCAAATTTATGCTTTTATCTTAAAATTGTATATGAAATTCAAGTATTAATATTTGATTAAAAATTTATGGTTTTGGAATAGTTAAGAATACTATTAGTATACAAATATGTACACTTTTCACTAGAATTACGTTAGATTTTTAGACAAAATTTTATATGTTTTCATATATTTACTAATTATTCACAAAAAATATAACATACTTCTTATTTTTCTTGAAAAAAATTATAATTAAAAGTATAATATTTATATATTTTGGAGGAATTTATGAATTTATTTGAAACTATAGAAGTAAAACCTATAAATGAAGAATATTATAAAGTCGCTTTAACGCATACTTCATATGCTAATGAAAATAATGTAACTAGTTATGAAAGATTAGAATATTTAGGAGATGCTATATTAGAACTTGTAATGAGTGATTATTTATATAAAAATACTGACTACAAGGAAGGCGTTATGACTAAAAAAAGAGCTGAATATGTATGTGAAGATGCATTATTTTCTTATAGTATGAAACTTGGATTAAATAAATTTTTATATTTAGGCCATGGGGAAGAAGAAAACGGTGGAAGACAAAGAAAAGCAATAGTTGCTGATATATTTGAATCTATAATAGGCGCTATATACTTAGATAAGGGATATGAAGAAGCTAAAGATTTTATTTATAAAAACGCTGTTGAACATATAAAAAATGAGGATATATTATTTATGGATTATAAATCAACTTTACAAGAATATGTTCAAACAGATAAAAGAAGTTTAGAATATGTTGTAATAAATGAATCTGGTCCTGCTCATAATAAAACATTTGAAGTAGTAGCTAAAATAGATGATGTAATATATGGTCATGGAATTGCACATAGTAAAAAAGAAGCGGAACAGAAAGCTGCCTGTGATGCACTTTTGAAAGCACAAAAAGCTTGAAATATAATAAAAAACATAGTAAAATGAAAATGGTGATTTAAATGGGAAGAGCTTATGAAGTAAGAAAAGCAAGTATACAAAAAACTGGAGCAGCACGTGGTAAAATATATAGTACTTATGCAAAAGAAATATATGAAGCTGCTAAAAATGGTGGAGTAGAAATGGAAAGTAACTCTGCTTTAAAAAGATTAGTTGAAAGAGCAAAAAAAGAACAAGTACCAGCTGATATAATTAAAAGAGCAATCGATAAAGTAAATAGCGGTATAGATGAAACATATGTTAAAAATACATATGAAATGTTTGGCCCTGCTGGTTCTACTTTAATAGTTGAATGTATGACAGATAATGTAAATAGAAGTGTTAGTGACTTAAGAGCTGTTGTAAATAAATGTCATATAAAAATGGGAAGTATGGGAAGTGTTTCATATAATTATGATAATTTATGTATAGTTTCTTTTAAAGGTCTTAGCTTAGATGATGCTTTAAATACTTTAATTGAAAATGATATAGATATTAAAGATATTGAAGAGGATGATGGAGTAGTTATATATGCTGAACCATCTGATTTATTTAGAATAAAAGAGTCTATTACAAAAGCATTACCAACTGTTGCTTTTGATATGGATGAAATTACGACTTTAGCTAAAGATAAAGTAGAATTAACTGGTGAAGATTTAGAAATATTTAATAAAACATTATCAATGTTAGATGATGTAGAAGATGTTATAAGAGTATATCATAACGTATCTAATGTTTAGGACTAAATAAGTCCTTTTTTTAATTTAAAACTGTAAACTTAAATATAATTTATTGAAAATAATTTACTTATAATGTATAATTTTCTTATATAGAGGTGATTAAATGAAAGTAAAAGTAAATAACAAAAAAAATTTAGATAACAACTTACTTATATTTAATAAGCCTAAGGAAGTTTTTATTCCACTAATAAGTGGGGTTAATGCAGATGTTACTATATTAGTAAAAAAAGGCGAATATGTATATAAAAATAGTATAATAGCTAAAACTAAGGGTGATTTTAGAATACCTATATTTTCTTCAGTATCTGGGGTGGTTACTGATTTTGTGACTAAAACATCTTATAATGGAAGTAAGGTAAAATGTGTAGCTATAGAAAATGATTTTAAAGAATTAACAAGTGAAGTTAAGGTACTTGATAAATATACTAAAGAAGAATTTATTCTTAATTTAAAAGATAATGGTATAGTAGGTTTAGGTGGAGCATCATTTCCTACATATGTTAAATATGAAAATAAGAATATTAAAACATTGATAGTTAATGCATTAGAATGTGAAGAAGGAGTACTATCAGATAGTTATATAGGAATTTCTAAATGTGAAGAAATATTAGAATGTATAGATAATATACTGGATATAAATAAAATAGAAAATGCTTATATATTAATAACAAAAGATAATATAGCCTTAAAAGAAGCTTTTGACAATTATATAGGTACATATTTAAGAATTAAACTTAAATTAGTTGATAATTATTATCCAATAGGGTATGAAAGAAAGTTATTATCTGATTTATTTAAAATAGAATATAATAAATATCCAACTGAGGTAGGGTATATAGTAAATAATATTTCTACGATATATGCAATAAGTAAATCATTAAAATATAATATTCCACTAACAGAACGTGTTGTTACATTTAATATAAATGATAAATCTTATAATGTTTTAGTTAAATTAGGTACACCACTTGAATACATATTATCTTCATTAAAAGTTGATGCAAATAAAGTTATATCAGGTGGTGCTATGATGGGAGTTTTAGTAGATAAAGATTTAGTTATGTCTTTTAATATAAATTCTATAATAATAAAAAATATAGAACAAAGTATTCCATCAAAATGTATAAGATGTGGTAAATGTGTGAGAGTCTGTCCTATGAGGTTATCACCTATATTAATAATGAATGCAAATGATGATAAGAAATTAATGAATCTTCATACATTAAACTGTATTGAATGTGGATTATGTTCTTATATATGTCCAAGCAAAATAGAATTAAGAACATGTATTAAAAATAAAAAGAAAAAATTAAGAGGTGATAAGTAATGGGACCATTTATTAAAAGTAGTGATACCACTTTTAAAATAAAATTAAGACTATTATTATCACTTATACCTTTATTAATTTATTATGTATATATAAATAACTATAATTCATTAATTAATATTTTAATAGGAATATCCTTATCTTTATTATTTAGTTTTATAAATATATATGCATTTAATAATAAATGTTATAAAACTGATTATATGTTAGTATCACTTATATTACTTCTTATTTTACCTTGTAATATAACTGTTTATATAACTTCATTAATTATAACACTTGTATTAAAACTAATATTTGATGAATATTCTATAAATATAAATCCTATATTAATTTCTTTTATATCAAGTTATGTTATGTTTAATAAATATTTTATTAATACTGATATAACACTAAAATTATTTGTTGTTAATTTAATAATGTATTTTATTATATTCATTTATTTATTAATAACTAAAACTATAAAATTTAATATAACAATTTTTTATATTTTATTTACTATTATGTTATCTTATGTAATGAAAATTCCAGTATTATATAATGTAAGTTTATTATTTTATTCATTATATTTAATAACTGATTCAAATACTCCAGTTACTCCTTTAGGTAGCATATATTATTCATTATTTTTATCAATAATAACTATATTTTTGATTAAATTTAATATAAGTCCTATAATAGGAATATTGTTTGTAAGTTTATTTAATGGAATATTTGATAATATAGGATCTATTTCAAGATTTAATTATCTTAAATCACTTGGCTTATTTATATTTGCTTGGATACTTATAATTATAATGTATATAATAATACACATACTATAGATTTATTTCTATAGTTTTTTTGTGAAATTTAGTCAATTATATTTTTTTAATATTTACTTTTTAATTAAAATACTGTATACTTTATTTAGGAAAAGTATGGTGATTTTATGAGTAAAATATTCAAAAATATAAATAAAAAGATGTTATCAATAGTATTAGTATTTATGGCATTATTTTATGTGTGTGATGATATAGCGTTAGCATTAACTGATGAAGAATGGGAAAATTCAACTTTTGGCATTTATCCAGAAGGAACTCATTTACAACCAAGTAATAGTAGTGCAAGTTCTACCGGAAATTGGCAAGACAGCAATTATAAAGTTATAGATAGTAATGTTGGAGTTAGAATTTTTTATGTTACATCAAGCGGAAGACAATTAGCTGTCCAAAATGGTGTTGGTGTATATGTAGCTGATTTTATAAAAAATAATTATTATGAAAATATAGAAAAATATAAATTTTCAAGTGTTAAATCATCTAAGGCTACTACTGGTGGTAAATTCGCGAGTTTTACGTGGGAAAATAGAAAACTAGATTATAGTACTAAGTCGCTTAGTAGTTTAACTAATGTTATAGGAGGCATATCTGCTGATAATTTTTCTATTTCTGGTTTGCAAGGAATGATTACAACTAAAATAGGGGCATTAACAAATTATGAAAAACGTAAATTTATTGCTAATTTATTATCCTTAAATTCTGATAAGACTGTAAAAACAATTCATTTAAAAAAATATAAAGACAAAGATACTGGCTTATATAATATTTTTATGGTATATGAACCACTAATGTTAGTACATATGGAAGGGGATGGCGACATAATTGCCACACCAACAGAGCTTTTAAATTATTATTATCAACCTGGTGATGGCACAGTAGGAAACTCATATGATTATAGTACAAGTGGCTGTAAGGATAATTGGATTATGTCAAATATGGGATATAAATTTTGTCAAATTGCTCAAGTAGTATATCAATATGGTTCATGTAGCTCTGTCCTTACAGAAGGGTTGATGCAAAGATTACAAAATACGAATAGTCTAACTTTTAAAAATAATTTTAAAACAGGTTACTTTAGTAATTCATTAAAGCCTTACCTTAGTAGTCCAAACGATACAGCATCTTCTATGTATCAAGCTTGTGTTAATGGCAATAGTGCAAAGAATTTTTTAGAAATATTAGGTACACTAGATAATTCATCAATAAAACCAGGTACTGGTGGTATTGGTATTGGTATTGTTTGGATTGATGATTCTAATTCTACTACTGATAATTTAACATGTTCACTTGTTAATGACTATTTTGGTATAACAGCAACTCCATCTTGTGATGATTTGAGTGCAATAAATTTTGGGAAATTTAATTTAGCGTATTCGGGTGTATTTGGAACAAACATAGATGCAAACTGGTATAAGAGTAAGAAGTGTTGCACAAGTGGTACAAACCGAGGCTTTAACTGTGATACAGTTAAACAATTTTTTGGATATTCTTCATCAGTTACTTTGACAAAATCACAAGCTCAATCTTTAAATTATTCAAGTTTTAATAGTGTATATAATTCATCTATTGATTTTAATTGGTATGCCGATAATTGCGGTGTTACAACTCCATATAATTGTACTCCAAGTTATAGTATAGGTACTTGTACAACTAATACACCTATAACATATAATGATTACAACAGCAATAATGGTACTGAAAGTGAATTTTGGCAAAACTGTGTATTTAATGATAATGGAGAATATGATATAAATACACATAAGTGGTCTAATATTACTAATAACCCTAATTTAACATATTTTGAATCAGATTTAGGAGATTCAGAATATTGTCCTGTATATTGTATGGAAGGTACATCGGCAAAGTTAGCTGAAAATAGAATTAGTGCTTTAGCTGGACAATATATCGTTTTACAAGGAAGCGTTGTTACTGGTTCTAGAACTTGTAAAACAAAAAACATTGATTATGATAAATTTACATCAAATTTAAGTGAATCTCAACAAAAAATTATTGAAGAATATGTCTCTTATAAGGCTGCAGAAAGTGTTATAAATGGTGGTTCATGGGTACAAAATGGTACATGTGGTGGAGTTAAAGAAATGTTTGGTGATTATGATACAACAGATGATCCAATCAATTTAGAAAAATGTTCTAAGGATGGTTTTGGTTTCTTCACTGGTTCATCATGTGAGAGAAGAATGGATGGACATTCTTGTATCGAATATAATGAAGGAACTAGTAGTGGTATTTGTAAATATAATGATTCAAGTGCTTCGATTAATTGGCGTTGGTCTAATAATGGTAGTAATACAGGTAGTTTCACATATGCTGGAGTTACTAAAACATATACTGTTAATGATGTTTGTCAAGTAGATAAACCAGCAAATCCAACAGTGAGTACAGATGAAATATTAAAAAAAATTAACTTACAAGATACTTATATAAATCGAATGAAAAATTGTTATACATGGAATGACAATAACTTATATAATCTTGATGTAAATGCTTGGATAGAATGGAATTTAGGAATTTACTCATATAATGAACAACTAGATAAAACGGTAAGCGGTAATACGAGTGATAGTGGTAGTGTATGTGATGATAATAATAAAGAAACACAATACACATTTACTAATGGTACTTTAAATAATAGTTCTGCTTCAGTTTCAAAATGTACAAGCGTATCAAAAACTAGAATTTCGACATTATTTCTTCAACTAAAGAGTAATTTATATAATTATATTATCAAAAATAATCCTAATCAAAATAATTTTTCTGTAAAATCTACTACTACATTGAATGGGTATACACATGATAAGTTTTCTACAAATTATTTGAATTTAGGATTTGGAAATTTGCCAGTACCATTTAATTTATCTACAGGGGTTTATAATAATGCATATACAATAAAATATGTTAACCTTGGACATAAAAAGAATGATAATTCAATGGTTAATGCTATTCTTTCAAGTAGCGAAGTAAATACTAGTGGTAATTATACTAATTGGTCATGTGATTTAAATGTAACAAACGATATATTTGAAAAAGATAGTGGACCTATTCCAACTCCACCTGGTAATATAAATATAATATATCGTGAAATAGATTTAACTAGACCTTTCCCTAATATTGATAATAGTAATAGAGATACTGGTAGTAACTGGTGTGCTGCAAATATGAATTGTTCATGGGATAATGGTGTTGTTCAAAGATATATATTAAATAACAGAAATGTAACAGGAAGTGAAATATATAATCAAACACCAATGTATACATTTATAATGAAACCAGATGATATATTAGAAATAAGAAAATACAATGATTCAAATAGTTATGAAAATTATACAGGAACTGATGCAACAGGCAATTATGATTACAAATGTAATGAAGGAACAGGAGAAGCTTGTATAAGTGGTTATTTAACTCATCTTTTAGATATATTAGAGGGTAATAATTTACCAGGAACATGTAAAGATGCTAGAACAAGAGCATATACTGATGTTACTTCATTTAATAATTGTAGATATTAAGACAGATTAAATTCTGTCTTTTTTGTGCTTTTTTAATATTTAATTAATATAATTAATTGGTGATATGATGATTAAAAAAAGTTCATTTATAAAATTTATTATCTGTATTATAATTACTTTAATAGTTCTTATTTTGATAAAAAGTAATAGTAATTTTAAAAATTTATTTTATGATAAGGTATATAATACTAATTTATCTTTCTCTTATATAAATGAATTATATAAATCACATTTTGGTTCAACTTTACCATTTTTAGATAAATTAGATAATACTAATGCTGTTTTTAATGAAAAAATAAATTATAAAGATATAAGTATATATAAAGATGGATATAGTTTAGGACTTAATAACAATATAGTAAATAATATAAAAGAGGGTATAGTAGTTTTTATAGGTGAAAAAGATGGTTATGGCTCTACTGTAATAGTTGAGTCTAGTGATGTTACTATTTGGTATAGTAATTTATCTAATGTGAATGTTAAGATGTATGATTATGTATTAAATGGGGATTTAATAGGAAATGTTGATAGTAATTTATATTTAGTATTTATAAAAAATGGTGAATATGCAAGTTACAAAGAATATATTTAAAATACATATTTTATTTTATATAACTGGTTTAATTTGTTTTATAACTGGTTTTTTTAAAAATTTTATTATATTTACTTCTATTATTTTAATACACGAATTGGGTCATATAACTTCTGCTTTAATATTTAAATGGAATATAGAAAAAGTAATTATTTTACCTTTTGGTGGTATTACAATATTTAATGAAAGAATTGATAAAAGCCTATTAGAAGAATTCATTATTGCAATAATGGGGCCTATTTTTCAAATAATATTTATGATTATTTTTAAAGAAAATACTTTATTTTATAATTATAATAAAATTATATTATTTTTTAATTTACTTCCTATTTTTCCTTTAGATGGCTCTAAAATATTAAATATATTTTTAAATAAATTTATATGTTTTAGTTATAGTCATGTACTTACACTTATAATATCTATTTTAATAAGTATAAGTTTAATTTTTTATGAAAATAGTTTGGTATTTTTATTAATAATATTTTTTATAATTAAAGAAGTTATTATTGATATGTATAAGCATAATTATTATATGAATAAGTTTTTTCTAGAAAAATATTTATATAATGATGTTTATAAAAAGAGAAAAATAATTAAAAATATAAATAATATGTATAAACAAACTAATCATTTAATTAAAAAAAATAATAAATATTATAAAGAAAATGAAATTATATCTGATATGTTTAAAAATATGTAGTAGATATTAAATTATTGCTTTATTCTTGTTGTGAAAATTACTGAAATCATTTGACATACAAGGTTTTTTATGGTAAAATTAATAACTGTGTAGAGACCTCTCTACAACCGCACAGAAAAGGTTTAAAATTAATTACCTTAATGGCGAGTCTTAGTTTATAAAGGAGGTTAATTATGAAAGCTGTTATTGAAACTGGTGGAAAACAATACTATGTAGAAGAAGGATCAGTTATCTATGTTGAAAAATTAGATAATGAAGTTGGTTCTAAAGTAAAATTTAACGTATTAATGAGTAATGGTGTTGTTGGTAAACCATATTTAACTAATGTTGAAGTTACTGGTGAAGTTTTAAAACATGGTAAAAACAAAAAAATAAAAGTATTTAAATACAACCAAAAGAAAAATTACCACAGAACTCAAGGACACCGTCAACCATATACTAAAATTGAAATCAAAACTATTAAAGAAAAATAATGATTAAAGTTATTGTTTCAAAGTCATTTGATAGTATCAAAATATCTGGTCATGCTAATTATGATGAATATGGAAAAGATATTGTATGTGCATCTGTATCTTCTATTGTTACAACTACTATTAATGCAATAGTTAGATTAGATAGTGATTCTATCAAGTATGAAGTAAATGATGGTGTTTGTATTAGTGTTTTAAAACATACTGATACAACTTTGAAATTATTAGAAAATTTAGTTGATTTATTAGAAGATTTAAAAAATCAATATCCTAAATATATAGAAATAAGGAGGTGTTAATTGTGTTAAAGTTGATGCAATTAGATATACAATTATTCGCTCACAAAAAAGGACAAGGTTCTACTAAAAACGGACGTGATTCAATATCTAAACGTCTTGGAGCTAAAGCTGGAGATGGTGAGTTTGTAACAGGTGGTTCAATTCTTTACCGTCAAAGAGGAACTAAAGTTTATCCAGGAAATAATGTTGGAATTGGTTCTGATGATACTGTTTATGCTAAAATAGACGGATATGTTAAATTTGAAAGAGTCGGAAAAGATAAAAAACAAGTTAGTGTATACGAAGAAAGAATATAATTTTTAAAATGGTACTTTTTAGTACTGTTTTTATTGTATCTAAAATTCGATAATTCTTGTATTTTTAATTATTTGTGTTATAATTAAAGTGGTGATACTATGAATGATATAAATATATTAAAGACGCAAGGAATAGATGCGGATAGTGCTTTACAAATATTAGGAGATATTAATTTATATAGAGATACAATTCAAACTTTTATAAATGAAAGTGATGAAAATTTAAGAAATATTATAAGATATAAACAAGCAAATGATATTAAAGGTTATGGCATTTTAGTTCATTCATTGATGAGCAGTGCTAAATACCTAGGTTTTGTGCGCCTAAGTGCTATATTAACTCAACACGAACTAGCTTCAGTTCAAGGTAATACTGATTATATTAATGCCAATTTTAATATGCTTATTGATGAGTTTAATAGGGTTTTATTTGCATGTAAACAATATATTGGTGTCCCACTGAAAAAAGAAAATAAATCTTCAATTTTAGTTGTAGATGATTCTAGTATAATAAGAAATTTTGTAAAAAAAATATTTAAAGATGAATATGAAGTTTTAACAGCGGAAAATGGTAATGATGCTATTAATACAGTTAATAAAATGAAAGTAGATATGATGTTACTTGATTTAAATATGCCAGAGTGTAATGGATTTGAAGTGTTAGAATATTTTAAACAAAATAATTTATTTAAAACTATTCCAGTAGCTTTATTAACTGGAGATGATACTAAAGATTCTATATCTAAAGCTTTTAATTATCCAATAATTGATATGGTATCTAAACCATTTAATGAATCTGATATAAAAGCTATAGTTGATAAAATGAAATCAGTACATAAATTTAATTAAAAATAGTTATTAATACTATTTTTTTCTTTATATTTAAGGTATAATTAAATAGGTGATATTATGTTTATAGATGAGGTAAAACTAGATTTAATAGCAGGAACTGGTGGAGATGGATGTCTTGCTTTTAGAAGAGAAAAATATATTGAAATGGGTGGACCATATGGTGGAAATGGTGGAAAAGGCTCAAGTATTATATTTGAGGTAGATGAAGGATTAAATACATTAATAGATTTAAGATATCAAAAACAAATTAAAGGTAAAAAAGGAGAAAATGGACTAGGAAAAGGTATGCATGGTGCATCTGCTCCTGATATTATAGTAAAGGTTCCATTAGGTACAGTAATTACAGATATTGATACAAATTTTGTAATAGCAGATTTAACTAAAAAAGATGATAGAGTAGTTGTTGTACAAGGAGGAAGAGGAGGAAGAGGTAATATAGCTCTTGCAACAAGAGCTAATCCGGCTCCTAATTATGCAGAAAATGGTGAACCTGGTGAAGAAAGAAGTGTAAAGGTAGAATTAAAGTTATTAGCTGATGTTGGTCTTGTTGGGTTACCTAGTGTTGGTAAATCTACAATTATATCAAAGATATCAGCTGCAAAACCTAAAATAGCTGCTTATCATTTTACTACTTTAAAACCTAATTTAGGTGTTGTTAAATCAAAAAAATCATCTTTTGTAGTTGCTGATTTGCCAGGACTTATAGAAGGTGCTAGTTTAGGTAGTGGTTTAGGTGATCAGTTTTTACGTCATATAGAAAGAACAAGAGTTATTGCTCATGTTATAGATATGGGATCTACTGAGGGAAGAAATCCATATGAGGATTATTTAATAATAAATAAAGAATTAGAAAATTTTAATCCAAAAATATTAGAAAAACCACAAATTATAATTGCTAATAAAATGGATATGCCAGATTCTATGAAAAACTTAGAGGAATTTAAAAAGAAAGTTAATTTAGATATATATCCTGTTAAGGCGATAACTAATGAAGGTTTAGATGATGTAATTGAAGCTTTAGCTGATAAATTAGACAAAATAGAAAAGACCCCATTATATGAAGAAGAAAAATTTGAAAGTCATGTTTTATATAAATTCAAAGAGGAAAAACCATTCACTATAGTAAAAGATGGTAATACATGGATAATTAAAGGTGAAAAAGTAGAAAAATTACTTAAAATGACAAGATTTAATACTATGGATGCCGCTAATAGATTTGCCAATAAATTAAGAAAATATGGTGTTGATGATGAATTAAGAAAAATGGGCGCTAAGACAGGTGACACAGTTAGAATATTAGATTTTGAATTTGATTATGAAGAATAATAAAAATATATGGACGTTTTACACAAATTAGAGTAAAATGATAATAGGAGTGATAATATGATATATTATTTCATCGGAATAAAAGGTACTGGTATGAGTGCACTAGCAGAAATACTTAGTGACCTAGGGTATAAAGTAATGGGTAGTGATAAACCAGATCATTTCTTTACTGAAAAAGGGTTACTTGAAAAAAACATTGAAATATTAGATTTTAATCCTGATAATATAAAAGAGGGAATGATCGTTGTATTAGGCAATGCTTTTAAAGATAATCATCCTGAAGCGTTAAGGGCTAAAGAATTAAATTTAAAAATTTACTCTTATCAAGAAATGGTTGGTAAATTAACTGAAATGTTTAAAACAATAACTATAGCTGGTTGTCATGGTAAAACTACAACTACAGCTATGCTATCACATGTTTTAGATAATATTACAGGATGTAATTATTTAATTGGTGATGGTACTGGTCATGCTACAAAAGATAATACTTATTTTGCACTTGAAGCATGTGAATATAAAAGACATTTTTTATCATATCATCCATATTATGCAATAATAACTAATATTGAATTAGATCATATAGATTATTATAAGGATATAGATGATGTAATAAGTGCTTATCAAGAATATGCTAGATTAGCAGAAAAAATGGTTATTGCATGTGGTGATGATCCTTATACTCATTTAATTGATGTAAATGTTCCAATATTTTATTATGGATTAGATGAGTCTAATGATATAGTTGCTAAAGATGTTGAGTTTAGAGATGATGGAACTAGTTTTGATGTATTTATAGAAGATAATTACTACGGACATTTTGACCTACCTTTATATGGTAAACATATGCTTTTAAATTCATTAGCAGTAATAGGTGTTTGTTACTATGAAAGATTAGAAGCTAAAGAAGTATCTAAGCATTTAAAAACTTTTGGTGGTGCTAAGAGAAGATTTAAAGAAAATGTAATAGGAGATATAGTAACAATTGATGATTATGCACATCATCCAACTGAAGTTAAAGTAACTATTAAAGCAGCTCGTCAAAAATATCCTGATAAAGAAATAGTAGCTATTCTTAAAACACATACTTTATCACGTACTAAAGAGATGGCAGATGATTTTGCTAAAGCACTTAATTTAGCGGATAAATCTTATATTATGGATGTTGGTGTTGATAGAGAAGAAATAGGATATGATGATGTAACTTATAAAGTTATATTAGATAAATTAAATAATGGTGAATACATTAATTTAGATATGTGTGATAAACTATTGAAACATAAAAACGCTGTTATGATATTTATGAGTAGTAAAGACATATATGTTTTACAAAATAAATATGAAGAATTATTAAAAAATAAAGAATCTAATTAAAGATTCTTTATTTTTTCTGTATTTTTAAAGTTTAATTTAGCAATTTCGTTTAATTTATCAAATCCGTATTTATCTACTATTTTTTTAGCACATTCATCTACTTTGCTAGATGCACCTTTAGGAAGTAATCCTACTTCACTTTCTATTTTAGCAAATTCCTTAATAAATATATATCTTGAAATAATAGAAGCACATGCAACTGCTAGACATTTATCTTCACCTTTAGTTAAGAATGTTATATCTCTAACAACATTATTTGATTCTTTTAAATAACTAAAATATACATATTTTTCTGCAAATTGGTCAACTACTATATAATCATACTTTAGACCTTCATTTTTTAAATTAGATAAAACTTTATTATGTAATATGGCTTTTAATTTATTCATATTGTATCCATCTTTATATTTTAAATTATACTCTTTATTTGATAATATAACTGTACTATATTTAATTTTATCCTTAATAATTGGAACTATTTGTAATATTTTTTCATCAGTTAATTTTTTTGAATCTTTAATACCCAAGCTTTCTAAATAAGGTATATCTTCTTTTTTTACATAAGTAGCAGTTACTACAATGGGACCGAAATAATCACCTGTTCCAACTTCATCTGAACCTATTGAAGTAGAGTTGTATATTTTAGGATCAATTTTAATTTTATCTTCTTTTTTCTTATTTTCACTATTAGTAGTTATAGCTTTACCACTATTTATTTTTTCTGTTTCAACCCAAAATTGGCTTGCTAAGTCAGCATCCTTGCCTTGGAATACACATTTACCAGATTCATAAAGGGTTACTACAGAATCTCCATCAATTGCTTGAAATACTGAATAAGGAGGTGTATTTGGCCTTTTTAAATCTTCAAAATATTTAATCATTTGTTCTTTTGTTTTATCACTAACTTTTAAAGTTATAGTCATTAAAATCACCAAAGTTATTATATCATTAAAATAAAATATACACAATTAAATTATTATATTGATAACAGAAAGTTAATTTTTTCTGTTTTTTTAAACTTTTTTAAAAAAGTTTCTCGAAAAAAAAGGATTTTAGAGATTTTTTTCGTATATAACTTATAGGAGGTGAAAAATGAAATTTAGAACATGTAAGTATGAAAAAGTATTTTATTATGT
>CAKPNP010000028.1 GCA_934169415.1 uncultured Bacilli bacterium | reverse complement strand
ACTGAACAAGAAATAAAAATAGTATTTGAAAGTAAAAGTACATCTAAATCAACAGGAAATGTAGTAGGAAGCTATTTGACACATCCAGCATTTACTCTAGGAACAGAAGAGTTAGATGGAATATGGGTAGCAAAATATGAAACAAGTGGGTCTACAACAGATATAAATATCTTACCAAATGTAACAAGTCTAAGAAATATAAATGTAAAAACAATGTTTGAACTTTCATATAATTATGAAAGAAGCTTAGATAGTCATATGATGAAAAATACAGAATGGGGAGCAGTGGCATATCTATCACATTCAAAATATGGAATAAATCAAGAAATAAGAATAAACAATAGTTCAACATACACAACAGGATGTGCAGCAACAGTACCAGCTTTAAACTATGTAGTTAGAGAACAAAGTGATCACACAGAAGGATATTATAATGGATGTGAAAATATATATAATACACCAGTAGGAGTACTAGCTAGTACAACCGGAAATATAAGTGGAATATATGATATGAGTGGTGGTGCTTGGGAATATATGGCATCATATAAAGAAAATATGTATGCAAGTAGCGGATTTGATTTAAGTAGTATATCAAATTACGATAGTAAATATTTTGATATTTATCCAGCTGATAGTGGCACTACTGCATATAATAACAGAATATTAGGCGATGCAACAGGTGAATTGGGTCAATTTTATTATTATAAAGAGAGTAATGGAAGTGATTTTTATCATAGTACATGGGGAGCAGATCTTACCAATTTTGTTGAAACTGCAAACCCATGGTTCGCACGTGGCGGTAATTATGATGGCGGTACTATAACCGGTTCGTTTGCGTTCAATAGGTATATAGGTGGTGCTTATAACTACGTTTCCTTCCGCCTAGTATTAAAATAATAAATTACGGTTAATCCGTAATTTTTTGTTTTTTAAATTGCTATATGTTTAATTTTATTGTATAATTTATTTAGATAGAAGGTAGATTATGAATAAAAAAGGGATGACTTTAGTTGAATTAATAGTAACTTTTACACTAGCAATGATAATAGTAGTTTTTTTAGTACAAATAATTGTTAACTTAACAAAAATATATAATAATAATGCATTAAAAACAAATATATTAAATAAACAATCAATAATTAGTAATCAAATAAATAAAAGTTTATTAAATAAAAATTTAGTTGATTTATCTAAGTGTGGTGATAATTGTTATAATTTTATTTATAGTGATGCTACAAAGGAAAAATTAGAAGTTAAGGATAACAAAATTACTTTTGCATCTTATACAACCTTAATACCTAATGCAACAGTTGAAGGTATAAATTTAGATATAATTTATGGTCCAACATTACAAGAAAATGTAAATAATGCTATATTAAATATTAGAATTCCTATAAAAAGTAGTATTGATTATAATTTTGATATAAACATTGTATATCAATTTAATACTAACTCTTCTAATATTGATGAATATTTTAAAGGGCTATAATACTTAGTATAATTGATGCTATTAAAGCTTGTAATATTCTTCCTATTAAAAATGGTGTGTATTTAATTTTTGTTTCACTTATAATACTTATTACTTGTGTATGAACAGATAAACCACCAAAAGATATAATCGCTGTTATAAATAATGCTTTATAATAATTAGAAATATTAAGTAAACTAACGTGTTTTAAGCCTTGTGTCATTTCTAAAATACCACTTATTACTGTTTTGCTATATAAACTAGGGTGGAAATTATTATCTATAATAGTAGTTATAATTAAAAAAGTAGTTACAACTCCAAGTATTAATAGTAATGTATTTATACTATTTATAAGTGCACTAGTGATAATAGAACCAAATTTTTTATTATTATTTATTCTTTTATAATGCATCTTAGATAATGCATTTTTAATTGAAAATTTAGTTTTTGTTATATTACTTTTATTATAATTTCTAAATAAAATACCAATTATAATATTAGCTACATAATGTGATATTAAGACTAACAAACCTAAATGTTTATCATGTAAAAAGCTTACTGAAATAGTTCCTAAAATAAATAATGGATTTGAAAAATGTGTAAACATTAAAATTTTATCGGCTTCTTCTAGACTTATTTTTCCACTTAAGTATAATTCTTTAGTATACTTACTACAACTCGGACTTCCTGATAACATACTCATTATAAGTATAAAAGCTGCATTTCCATTAATTTTAAATAGTTTTTCAAATAATGGTTTAAATAGTTCACTTATTAATTCTACAAAACCATAATTTATTAGAATTTCAGATAATACAAAAAATGGAAATAATGATGGAAATATATTTGTTATCCATATATTAAAAGAGTATGATACAGAAGACATAATAGTTTCTGATTCACTTAATATTTCATATCCACAAAAAATAAGTACTACCATTATTAAAATACTTTCAATTTTTTTCATCATAAACATTTTCCTTTTTAATTATAATTAAGTGAGGTGATAAAGTGATTACTAAATTATATAAATTTTTAACTAAAAATATTAAATTTTTTATACTATTAATGCTATTTTTAATTTGCTTTATAGATTTGCCATATTATATAGATGCACCAGGTGGTCTATTAAATGTTAATGATAAAATAAGTATTCAAGATAAAAATAATCTTAGTGGTAGTATTAGTCTTGCTTATGTGTCTGAATATAAGGGTTCTATTCCTATGCTTATATATTCACTATTTAATAAGAATTTTGATATACAAAAAGAAACAAAAGGGGATAATAGTGATTATAGAAATGAAATATTATTAACTGAATCAACATCTAATGCACTATTAGTAGCTCTTGATAGAGCAAATATTGAATATAAAATAGAAAATAAAAGAGTTGTTGTAACTTATGTATCAAGTGATAGTGATACTACATTAGAAGTTGGAGATATTATATATAAGGTAAATAATGAGGTAGTAAATTCAAAAGAAGAACTTTTAAATATAATAAAAGAATATGATACATTTAATATAGAAGTTGTTAATAATAATAAAAGATATATTAGAACTGCTACTAAAAATAATAATATTATAGGAATAACTATTAGTGAATTATTTGATATAAATAGTAGTGTTGATATAAAATTTAATTTTAGTAAGCACGAAATGGGTCCCTCAGGTGGAGCTATGATGAGTTTAGCTATATATAATTATTTGTCTGAAGATATTACAAATGGAAAGAAAATAGCAGGAACGGGTACTATAGATAGTAGTGGTAATATAGGAGTAATTGGTGGTATTAAATATAAAATTTTGGCTGCTTCTAAAGAGAATGTCGACGTATTTTTCTTACCTCGTGATAATTATTTAGAAGCGTATGATACAGTTGTTAACAATAATTTAAATATAAATTTAGTAAGTGTAGATAATATCGATGATGTAATCAATTATTTAAGTAATAATTAATACTAAAAGTTCATATATTTTATTAGAGGAGGAATATATGGACAAGGTAGAATCACTTTCTAATTTTAATCATAATATTACTATTACAGAAAGAAAAAATATTGTTATAACAGGTATTAAAAAAATTGATAGTTTTGATAAAGAGGAATTTTTATTAGAATCTACAATGGGAAATATAGTAATAAAGGGTAGTGAACTTGAAATAATAAAACTAGATACATTTCAAGGAAGTGTATCTATTAAGGGCGTTGTAAATAGTATAAGTTATACAGATTTATCTAAAAAAGATGAAGGGGTATTTAGTAAATTATTTAAATGAGGCTAAAACTTCAAATTATAACATTGCTATTTTCTTTTTTATTTGGTATTTATTTTTCCTTTATGATTGATATATCAAAAAAAATAATATTAAATAAAAATAAATTCATTAAAATTATATTTTCCTTTTTAATCGTATTTTTAAATGCTTTATTATATTTTTTAATACTGTTAAAACTTAATAATGCAATTATACATCCGCATTTTTTAATAGTTTTTATAGTTGGATTTTTTGTAGAAAATTATATATCGACTATTATGAAAAGAATTGTAAAATTTAAAAAAAAATGATATAATCCTTTTGGAGGATAGATATTATGAAAAGAAAAGTAACAAAGAAATCAAAACGTAGATTATTATTATTTGGACTTCCATCACTTTTTATAATAGTCTATTTTTGTATAACTTTATCTTCTTATGTAATAGGATTTAGTAAATTAAATAAGGAAGAAAAGACTTTAAATCAGGAACTAGTTAATTTACAAAAAGAAAAGGTCAATTTAAAAAATACTATAACAAAATTAAATGATCCTGATTATATTGCAAGATATGCAAAAGAATACTTTTTATATTCTAAAGATGGAGAATATATAATTAAAATAAATTCAAATGAAGAAAAAAAAGAAACTGATACAAAATCGAATAATGAAGTTTATGTAATTATATTACTTATAATAGGATTATTTTTATCAGTTATATTTTTAAAAAAACGAAAAACACATCAAGATTGATGTGTTTATATTTTAAAATCATTTATAATATCGTCGTTTAAATTTTTGCCATCATAATAATTTTTTTCTTTATATTTTAATATTTTACCAACTATATTAGACGGAAATTTTCTTATTAAAATATTGTATTCAGTAATTGAATCATTATAAAATTTTCTAAGTGCTATTATTTCATATTCAGAATCCTTTAACTGTTCACTAATTTTTTTAAATGAATCTATATCCATAAGATTTGGAAAGTTTTCTTTATAATATTCAAATTCATTTAAAGAATCATATAATTTTCTATCAAGATCAAAATTTGATATTTTTTTACTTTTAAGCTTTGTTAAATCTTCCATGATTTCTTTATTTGAATCTACATTTTCTTTAATTATATTAATTGATTTATTAAGTAAGTCAAATCTTTTTCTTAAATTTGTATCAATATTAGCTTCAGCTTCATTAGATTTTATTATTAATATTTGATATTTATTATATATCAAAACATTTACTGTGCATAATATAGCTATAAAGATTACTATAATTAAAATTATTAAAAATACTGTCATATAATTCACCTATTTAAATTATAGCAAAAATTTATATAAAATTCAATTAATTAGGATAAAATTCTGGACTATAGTTAATTGGTTCATCAAAAGATATATAATCTACGTAAATCATTAATAAAACTTCAAAAACACCACTTTCTGGATCACTTAAAATTATATGATCACGTCCTGCTTGTTCTATTATACCTTTAAATTCCATATCTCTCCATTTATCAGAATCTGGAAATGTTTGATGAACTCTAACTTTTTTTCCTCTATTTAATCTTAATATGTTTTCAATATAAGATTGTTCTTGAGGTAAGTTTTGAGTATAACTAATATTCCCTGGTGGAGTTTGGTTAGTATATCCTTGTGTATAATAATTCAATGTAATCATTCCTTTCAAATTAATTATATTATTTGTAAAAAAATATATGATAATAATTGAAAAAACAATTCATTTGTTGTATAATTTATTAATGTATTTGTATATAATAAATGGAGGATATATGAAAGTTAGCGTTGGTGTATCTAATCATCATGTACATTTAACTCATGATTCAATATTAAAATTATTTGGTTCTGAACTTGTAATTGATCATAATTTAACTCAGATGAATAATTATGCTAGTAAGAATTTTGTTACTATTAAAACTGATAAATCTACTATAGAGCATGTTAGAGTTATAGGCCCTGCAAGAGGTTATAATCAAATAGAAATATCTAAAACGGATGCTTATAAATTAGGAATAAATCCACCAGTTAGATCTTCTGGAAATCTACTTGGTAGTGAAGTTGTAACACTAATAGGACCAAAAGGCAGTATTAAAACAACTGGCTGTATAATAGCAGATAGACATATACATATAACACAAGAATTAAAGGATGTGTATAAATTACCTGATACGGTAAAAATTAAGATAGATAATGAAAAAAAAGGTATAATTGAAGCACATTTAAAAATAAGTGATGAAGCAGTATTTGAATTACATATTGATACAGATGATGCTAATGCTTTTTTACTATCAAATGGAGATTTTTTAGACATTATATAAATTTAGAGGAGGAAATATGGATAGTATAATAAAGTATTTAAAAAATAATGAATATGCTATTGTTTCGCCATACGATATAATAAAAAGTGAAAATTTTGATTTAATAGTTAAAAATAAAATAGATGATAACTTATATGAATATAAGAATAACTTTTATAGCATGGAAAAAAATATAATAAATTTAAATAACATTGAATATGAAATTATTAAATTTCTTGATATAACAACATTTATTGATGAAATTAATCTTTTAAAGAAAAAATTATCGTTTTTAAAAAAAGATATTTTAACTAATTTACCTAACAGAAGAGAGATAGAAAATTATTTAGAAAAATTAGATTCTAAGGCTATAATAGCAATATCAGATATAGATAATTTTAAAGGCGTTAATGACACTTATGGCCATATAAAAGGGGACTATGTACTTACTATACTTGGTAATGTTATAAATGCTAATTTAGATTCCAATGACTTTGCTGGAAGATTTGGTGGAGAAGAATTTTTATTTGTATTTAAAAATTCAAGTATGGATAAGGTAAAGGAAAAACTTAAAAAAATATCTATTGAATTTTATAATGCATCTTTAATTAATTCAACAATGTCAATTGGAATATATGAATATAATTTATCTGAAAATATTAAAGAGGTTATAAATAAAGCTGATAAAGCTTTATACTATGTTAAAAAACATGGAAAAAATAATATTGCATTATATGATGAAATTAAGAATTTACTATAAAAAAAATCAAGTTTAATCTTGATTTTTTTGTCTAAAATTTTCATACCAATTTTTAATATATTCTTTTCCACTATTAAATGCTTTACTTGAAAAACTTCCTAAATAATCAAGTGCATTTTTAGTATAATACACTAAATCATCTTTAGCTTCTATTAATGTATAGTAATTATCACCAAGTAAATCTTTAGAAAAGTCATTTATATTATTAGCTCCAATTTTAATAATTTCACTTACTTTATTAAAAGCTACTTTAGTTTTATCAGATATAGTGTCTTTATAGTTAGGAAATTTAGTTTCTATTTTAGTATCTATACTATAAGCAATTTTTAAAACTTTTTCTTTACCCTCAAGAGTTAAATCATCAAATTTAACTCCATCAATTTCTGAATCGTAAAATATAAAATCAACTATAGTTATAAAAATACCTTTTAATTTATCACTTATATTTTCACTTTCTAGTAATGAATCAGTTTCATTTTCTAAATTACTTAATGTATCGATTACTTTTAAATCAGAGTTAGTGTAGTTAGTTTCATTAGTGCTACTTAAATCATCTTGAGTACTATCAGTATTATTATCTGTAATATTATCTATAGTGACATTTTCACTAGGAGTATTGGTTGTGTTACTTATAATATTTTCATCACTTGAATTCATTTCAGTTTTATTTTCATTGAATGTTTCATTATCTTTAATATCTTTGTAATTTTTACTGCAAGATGTAAGAATTATACTACTTAATAATATAGCAATTATTTTTTTACTATTCACATAATTAAATTTCATAGGTCCCTCTTTATTTTGTTTTTTTAACAATTTTTTCATCTAAATTATAATACTTTTCAGCATTAACATAATCATTAATGTAGTATGTACTATCATTTTTTGTTTTAATAGGAACACTCATTTCAAAAAAATCATGACTACTTCCATCTTTATTTGTTACAGTTATAATAGATGCACTAGTATAATCTTTAGTTCCATCAGGATACAATAATTCTACTTGGTATTCATTACCATTATTAATAATATTTGTAATAACTGGTGCATAATCTGATGTAGCATATCCAAAGTTATAGTTTTTACTATCATTATAGTTTTTATAATTAACATATCCTTTTGATAATACTAATGATGTTTCTATACTAACTACTAAAGTAGTTGTTATAGCAATATTTTTAAAGCTTTCTTTAACTTTTAAATTATTAATTTTCATAAAATCTCTCCTTCATAAAGCTACGTTATTATATCATTTTTTAAAAAAAAGTCAAACTGACTTATTAGCACAATGTTTTAAGCAATAGAATATAATTTTAGTGTACTTTCTTTTTTTGCTCTTCTTTTTCTAAAACATTGTTTTGAAAATAGCTTTGATTGCTTATATAATTTATAAAATTTTCATAATCGCTTTTTAAATCATAACCGTATATCCCCATTTCATTTGGTGTTGAAATATAAATTGTTTTATTTAAATATTCTTCATCTGCTTCTGATGGAATATATGGGGTACCATATCCTGGATTCCACTCATAACTAATGTCAAAGCAACATTCTTTACTTCTTAAAATTAGTCTTCTTAAGAAATCTGGGTTGACTAATGGAAAATATAATCTTTTTACATTGATTTTTTCATGTTCTTTTTTTAGATTAATACAAATATAAATCATTTCATTGAGTTCTGTTGCACATTCAAACAGATTAAATACAACATTATATTGTTTTTCTAATTCATTTATTAAATTTATAATGCACACTCCTCTGTTTACAATTGCTGAATGATTTTGATAAGAAGAATATGCAACATTAAAATTAATAATTATAGTTTGCTTATTTATAGTGTTTTTTTGTTTACATATCATATTAGTGGGTTTATTATGTAAGAAACGTGGAATATTGGGATAAAAGCCATATACTTTAAAATCTTTAATTGGTATTTCTATTTTAGCGTATTCATATTGTAAAAAATTTATTTTTTGGCAAAAAGTATCATAATCTTGATTCCAACCGTAGTAACATAAGTTCCATGCTTCTTCAAAACTATGACAACTATTAAATCCAGGGACTGCTACTTTTTCTGAAGCAAGTTTATAAAAAACTTCTTTATTTATTGGTAGACTTATAATTTTTTTTAAAAAATCTTCTAAATCAGAATATTCTTGATAAAATAGATTGTATCCATTTGTATTAACTACAATTTTTGATTTATACATATCATAATTATTCATATTAACATTCCTAATATAATATATTTAGTAATTCCAACTAGAAAATGATCTATTTTTTTGTCTACCACTATAATTATTTTGATTATTATTGTTATCAAAAGCATTTCCGTCAGCATTATAATTTTCTTTTAAATGATGTAATAATTCATCAGCGTACCAAATATGAGGATTTAATTCTCTAGCAATAGTTACCAAACTAAAATTATCTAAACTTTGAATTAATGTAAGATCAAATATTTCTTCAATGCTAAAAGCTTTACTATTCATAAGATCTGTTGCATTAATAATATTTCTGGTTGATACTACGTGGCGAATACCATTTTTATTAATAATTTCTCTAACATTCCAATAAAGTTCTAGAATTTCAGAATTATTTGTTACTTTTTTTTCTATTTCCCTATCATAATCAATTATAATAGGACAAAAACGGTTTAGAGAAGCTCCATCTAGGGCTTGTCTACCACAGTAAATAGCATCAGCACCAGTACCAAAAGTATTAGCAGCTGCAACTATTCTAAAATCAGGATGTGCTTTATAAAATTCACCATCTGGAAAGGCCATATAGTGATTATTACCAGTGCCTATTGCTGAATTAATGGCAAGTAGGGCAGATGGATTAGAATTATCAATTTCATCTATGAACATAATTCCACCTTCTGTAAAAGCCCTAAAAAATTGAGTTTTTTGAAAAGTTCCGTTTGCATCCATATAACCCAGAATTTTAAATTCATCAGTTACATCATTTGTATAATAAAATTGTAAATTTAAAGCTTTAGCAACTTGTTCAATAATAACATTTTTTCCACTTCCTGCAGGTCCTTTTAATAAAACTGGTTTTTTCATAGCAGCAAGTGTTAATACTTGTTTAAATTTTTGATGAAATAATTCACTGGATTTAAACGAAGAATGCCAATCTCCAATATTTATTTCATAACATTTACAAGGGTTGATTTCAATTAGCTTTTCACTAGCTTCTTTTATTACTTCGTTTATAATATCATCTTTAGAATTATTTATTTGTTTTTCGATTTTTTTATAAGAATCAAATAACTTTTGGTTTAATCCTTCAGCTTTTTTTATTAATTCTTGAATATTTTCTAATGAATCTAAAGTTGTTTCTGATATAGTTTTATTAAATTCAGTCAAATATAATGTACTTTTTTCTTGAAGAAGTTTGTCAATTTTAGAATCTGATAATTTAATAATGTCATCAATTAAACCTTGAGCTTCTACTTTTTTATCACTTAATTTGTTTAATAATTCATCTTGCTTTTCTAATAATTCTTTAACTTGTATTAATTGTTTAGTAGCATCACTTTTACTTTTTTTAGTATTGTTGTTCAAATCATTAAGAATTTTTTGTAATGATTCTTCAGTTTCTTTTTTTATATTGTTTACTTTAGTAACATAAATATTAATGGTATTAATTAGTTCTTGATCTTTTTTTGCTATTTCTGTGGGATCAGAATTTAAGACTAAACATATTTTATTTTGTTCATTATTAATTTTTTCAATTTCATTATCTATTTCTTTAATATCTTCATTAATAGATTTAAAATAAGGATAAAACTGAGTTCGAAAGTATTTTTTTATGCTAGTACTTATCATTTCATCTATATTGTTCATATAAATTTCCTCCTATTTATTTCGGTACCATAATTTTTATTAATTTTTGATGTATTTTACATTCATTAGAAAGTGATTCTAGTACTTGGAATCCACCTGACAAATATTTGTAATCCAATATTTCATCATATTTATGTCTAGCATTGCAAGGAAATTTTAGTGACTTATTGAAACCTGCAATATTATTTTCCAAAAAAAGTTTATGCTTTATTTCTAAAAGGCTTGCAAATGAGTTATCATCGCAAGAATTTTGAATCATCCTTTTAATTTGTGCTGTGTCCTTATCATTTATTAAAATATCATCATCACATTCTATTATTTTTTTTATCATATCTTCAAAGTTAGCACTTAAGTTATCATCATAATTCAATTGAAAAGAAGTTAATGTACAATAAACTAAAAAATGATTATAACAAGAATCACGATAATTGATATCAAAACCAGCTTTCAAATTATTATTAAGCAACCAAATAAAGTATTTAAATGCAAAATTATTACTCGTTATAATGGCAAGACCCCGATAGGATAATAAAACAAATTCCATTAACGAACATAAATTACATGTTTTTCCAGGATAATTTGGATTAATAACTTCATAAATGAAAGAAAACAATTTAGTCGTTTTTTCTAAATTACATGCTCCTTTGAAAGCATTACGTGCTAAAATATTAGTTAAATATTCACCTTGAATGTTTGGACTAAATAATCCATCTCCGAAAAAGTTATATAAAGTATTTAAATTAATATCATCAATGCTAGTTTGACATAAATAGATATTAAGATTTGTATCATTTACATCATGATATAAAAGTCTAATTTGTTCTTTTCCTTCTTCTAACAATTTATCTAAAGCACTTTCTCTTGCCATAAAATCCTCCTAATGTTTTAATTTCTTGTGTATAAAGTTTGAAAGCACTAACTATAATATCACAAAAAATGAAAAATGCAACTCTTTTAAAAAAAAGTCAATTATCTTTTTAAAAAAAGTCAATTATGTATATTTTATGTGATATAATTTAAGTGGTGATATTATGTTAAAAAAAATTATAGATGGTAATGAAGCTTGTAGCCTAGCTTCATATTATTTTACTGAAGCAGCTGGAATATATCCTATTACTCCATCGAGTCCAATGGCTGAACATATTGATTCTTGGAGTAATTCTAATAAACTTAATATATTTAATAATAGAGTAAATGTAGTAGAAATGCAAAGTGAAGCTGGTGCTATAGCACTTGTGCATGGTCTTTTAAAATCAGGTACTTTAGCAAGTACTTATACTGCTAGTCAAGGTCTACTTTTAATGATACCCAATATGTATAAAATAGCAGGTGAAATGTTACCATGTACTATACATGTTGCAGCACGTAGCTTATCAACTCATGCTTTATCTATACTAGGTGATCATCAAGATATTTATGCAACTCGTATGACAGGATTTAATATGTTATCATCATCTAACGTAGAAGAAGCTAATCACTTAGGTTGTATAGCTCATTTAGCTGCAATAGAATCAAGTCTACCTTTCTTACACTTTTTTGATGGTTTTAGAACTAGTCATGAAATAGATAAGGTTAACGTTTTAGAACTTGATGATGTTAAAGATTTAGTAGATAATGAAGCTTTAAATAAATTTAAAAGTAGGGCGCTTAATCCTAATGTTGCTACAACTATAGGTACTAACCAAAATGATGATATTTATTTTCAGGCTACAGAGGTAAGAAATAAATACTATGATAGAGTACCTGATATAGTAAATAAATATATGGGAAAAATTAACAAAATAGCTAGTACTGATTATAAGCCATTTAATTATTATGGTAGTAAGAATGCTACTAAAGTAATAGTTGCTATGGCATCAGTTTCGGAAACAATAAAAGAAGTTATAAACGATTTGGATGAGGATTTAGGTTTAATTACAGTACATTTATATAGACCTTTTTCTAAAAAATATTTTATGGATATACTTCCTAGTGGTGTTAAAAAAATAGCAGTACTCGATAGAACTAAGGAGTTTGGTTCTAGTGGACCTTTATATTTAGATGTTTGTAGTATATTAAAGGATACTGATATTAAAGTAGTAGGTGGTAGATACGGACTATCTAGTAAAAATACTACGCCAAATCAGATAAAAGCAGTTTTTGATAGTCTAGATAATCCTATAGATAATTTTACAATAGGTATCACTGATGATGTTACTAATTTAAGCTTAAAATTATCTGATTATAAAATAAAAAATAGTGATGAGATGCTTATTTATGGCTATGGTTCTGATGGAATGGTATCTGCATGTAAATCTTTAATTAAATTAATAGGTAATAATACTAACAAGTATGTTCAGTGCTATAATCAATATGATTCTAAAAAATCTGGTGGTGTAACAATAGGACACTTAAGGTTTAGTGATAATAAAATATTAAGTACATATTATGTTGAAAATCCTAAATTAATAGCTGTTAGTAAAGATAGTTATATGAAAAATTTTGACGTACTTGAAAATATAATAGATGGTGGTATATTCTTACTTAATACTACTAAAACTAAAGAAGAAGTTATATCTTATTTAAGTGAAAATGATAAATATATAATAAAAAATCGGCATATTAAATTTTATATAATAAATGCATTTAGTCTAGCTAGAAAGGCATCACTTGGAAATAAAATAAGTACAATACTTGAGGCATGTATATTATATCTATCTTCTATTACTGATTATGATAAAGTTATTAATGATTTAAAAGAAGAGATAAAAAATAGATTTAAATTAAAAGGAAATGATATAATAAATGCTAATATAGAAGTAATAGATAGTTTTATGGATTACCTAGAATTAGTAGAAATAGATGGGGAATATACTAAAAAAGAAGAACCAAATTACGTTGATGTATATTTATCTATAGCTCATAGAAAAGGGGACACACTTAAAGTCTCTGCGTTTGATCCTATAAAGGATGGTACTTTTATGGGTGCAACAAGTAAATATGATAAAAGATGTGTAAGTGAAATAGTACCTTCTTGGATAAAAAGTAATTGTATTAAGTGCAATATGTGTTCTTTTGTTTGTCCACATGGAGTTATTAGACCATTTAAATTAAGTGATGAAGAGTATGATAAAGCACCTTCTTTTATAAAAGAAAGATGCGTTGATAATTTTATAATTGGTATAAGTGTTAAAGACTGTACAGGATGTGGATTATGTATTAAATCATGTATGGCTAAAGATAAAGCTTTAATAAGTGATAAATTAGTAGATAATTTAAAGGAACAAGAAGTATTTGATTATTTAAAAGAAAATGTAAGTTGTAAAGAAACTGTTTTAAATAATGTTAAAAATAGTCAATTTAAAATGCCAAAATTTGAATTTTCTGGAGCATGCGCTGGATGTGGTGAAACAGCATATATAAAATTACTTACTCAATTATTTGGCGATAGTATGATTATATCAAATGCTACTGGTTGTTCTTCTATATATGGGGCAAGCATTCCATCGCTTCCATACTCAATACCTTGGGCTACATCTTTATTTGAAGATAATGCGGAATATGGATTTGGGTATTTATTATCTGATAAATTTAATAAAAGAAAAATAGTAGAAATAATGAGTAAATATGGTGATACTTTCAAGGAATATATAGATAATATTAATGATTATAGTATAACTAAAAAAGTTTATGATTCAATAGACTTTGATAAGTATAAAGATCTATTACCTTATAAAGATTATATAGTTAAAAGAAATATCTGGACTATTGGTGGTGATGGTTGGGCATATGATATTGGATTTTCTGGAATTGATCATGTTCTAGCTAGTGGAGAGAATGCTAAAATATTAGTTCTTGATACTCAGGTATATTCAAATACAGGAGGTCAAGCATCAAAAGCAACACCAAAAGGAAGTGTAGCATTATTTGCAAGTAATGGGAAGAATACTGCTAAAAAAGATTTAGCTCGTATGATGATGTGTTATCCAAATGTATATGTTGCACAAGTATCTTTATATGCAAATCCTATGCAGGTAATTAGAGCTATGAAGGAAGCTAATGAATATGATGGACCTAGTATAATAATAGCATACGCTCCTTGTATTTCACACGGAATAAAAGGTGGAATGATTAATAGTCTAGATATGGAACGTGAAGCTGTTAATTGTGGATATTTCCTAACATTTAGACGTAATCCAAATACAAAATTTAGTTTAGATTGCAAACCAAATTTTGATTTATATGATGATTTCTTGTTAAAACAAACAAGATATAATTCATTAGAAAAATTAAATGATAATTATGAAGAAATTCTAAAAGAAAATAAAGAAAATGCTATTAAAAGATATAAATATTATGAAGCACTTTCTAGTTTAAATGATTAGAGATGATAACAAGAAATTAATTTTTCTTGTTTTTTTGCATTTTTTTAAAAAAATTGCTCTAAAAAAAAGGATTTTAGAAAATTTTTTCGTATATAACTAGTAGGAGGTGAAAAATGAAATTTAGAACATGTAAGTATGAAAAAGTATTTTATTATGTA
>CAKPNP010000027.1 GCA_934169415.1 uncultured Bacilli bacterium | reverse complement strand
GTTGATTCTCTAGATAAAAAAGAATATAATAAATATAGATATATACGAATGCTTAATAAGTATTCTAAAGATATAAATGGAGATGAAGTAGAGATGAAATATAAAAGAGCTTTAAAGAACTTAGAAGATGATAATTTATTTGAACCGATGTTTACAAAAGAAGAAGATGAATTAAGACTAAGAAACTCATATAAAATCCATTATAAAGAATTAGGATTAAAAGAAGGAAAAAAAGAAGAAAAAATAAATACAGCTAAAAATATGCTTAAAATGGGATTAGATAATGATATAATATCTAAAGCAACAGGTTTAAGTATAAAAGAAATAATTAACTTATAAAATATAACAAAAACTTAGTTTTAGTTGCGAATTATATATTTGCTATGATATAATTATTCTATTGAAGGTGATTAATATGCGATTACAAGAACAATTTTTTTATACATTTAAAGAAGATGTTAAAGATGAAGAAACTATAAGTGGTAATTTACTTGTAAAATCAGGATACGTAAAAAAAATAGGAAATGGAATTTATATGTATATGCCTCTTGGATTAAAAGTTCTTAGAAATATTGAAAAAATAATAAGAGAAGAAATGAATAAAACAGGTGCTCAAGAACTATTAATGCCAAGTTTATTACCTGAGGATTTTTATATTGAAAGTGGAAGAAGAACAAATTTTGGCCATGACATGTTTTCGCTTAAAGATAGGTATAATCGTTCTTTAGTACTTGGACCAACTCATGAAGAATTTTTCGTAGAAGCTGCTCGTATGAAAATAAAATCATATAAAGATATGCCATTTAATTTATACCAAATTGGTAATAAATATAGGGATGAGCCACGTCCTAGATTTGGTCTTATAAGAGTAAGAGAATTTTTTATGAAGGATGCATATAGTTTTGATAAAGATTTAGATGGACTTGATATCTCTTATAATAAAATGTTTAATGCGTATAAAAATATTTTTGATAGAATAGGACTTGACTATAGAATAGTAACTGCTTCAACTGGGGTTATGGGTGGACTTTTATCTGAGGAATTTCAAGCTGTAACTGAGATTGGGGAAGATACTTTAGTATTATGTGATTGTGGATACTCTTCTAATATTGAAGTAAGTAAATGTGTTATAAATAAATCAAAAGAAGAAGATTCTAAAGAAATCGAGTTAGTTCATACTCCAAATATCAAAACAATTAAAGATCTTAGTAATTATTTAAATTTAGATGAATCTTATTTTGTTAAAACATTAATTTATAATATAGATGGAATATTATATGCATGTTTAGTATCTGGTGATAGAGAAATAAACGAAGATAAATTAGCTAAATTAATGAATGCTAAAAAGGTAGAGTTAGCTAGCAAGGAAGAAGTTTTAGAAGTAGCTGATACAGCAATTGGCTTTATAGGTCCAATTGGTTTATCTATTCCAATAATTATAGATAATGATATATTATATAAATACAATTATATAGTAGGAGCTAATAGGCTTGATTACCACTATATAAATGTAAATACTTCAGATTTTAAATATGATTATGTTGGAGATATAAAAAATGTTAAAGAAAACGATTCTTGTCCTATTTGTGGTAAACGTTTATATTTTAAGCATGGTATAGAAGTTGGTAATACATTTAAATTAGGAACTAAGTATTCTGAAAGTTTAAATTTAAAATATTTAGATGAATCTAATAATTTACGTCCAGTAGTAATGGGGTGTTATGGTATTGGACTTGGTAGAATAATGGCTTCTTTAGTACAGCAAAGTCATGATGAAGCTGGCATAATTTGGCCTTTAGAACTTGCTCCTTATAAAGTTGCAATAGTATTAATTGATAATAATAATGAAAAACAAAAATCAGTTGCTAATGCAATATATAATGAATTATCTAGAAGATATGATGTTATTTTAGATGATAGAAATATCAGAGCAGGGGTTAAATTTAACGATATGGATTTAATTGGAATTCCTTATAGAATTACAATTGGTAAGATGATAGAAAATGATTTCGTAGAATTAAAAAATAGAGCTACAGGTGAAGTTACAACAGTTCATGTTAATGACATAATAAATAAAATTAATGAACTTATATAATTCGACAAATATTTACTGATTAATATAGTATTATAAAAATGGTGATAATATGAAAAAATATATATTAACTATTTTTATATCTTTATTAGTCGGTTTTTTATTATCTAATTATATAATAAAGGAATATGATTCATCAATTATATCAGTTTTTAATGATAAAAAAACTGTGTATTTAATACAACAAGGTGTATATTCTTCACTTGATAGTATGAAGGAAAATACTTCTAATTTATCGGAATATATATATACAAATGTAGATAACTTATATTATGTGTATGTTGGAATTACTTTTGATATTGAAAATACTAATAAAATACAACAAATATATGATTTTGAAACTATTGTTAAAAATAATGTAATAACTGATTCAGAATTAATTAAATATATAGAAAAATATGATTTAATCCTAAAAGAAACTAATGATAAAAATACAATAAAAGAAATAGTAAAGAATGTATTAAAAAAATATAAAGGAGAGTGAAGTTATTAAAATAAAAGATATACCAGAAGAGGAAAGACCAAGAGAAAGACTTATAAATAATGGAGTTAAAAGTTTAAATAATGAAGAACTATTATCTATTATTTTAAAAACCGGTACAAAGGATTATTCTGTAAAATATTTATCAAATTTAGTATTATCTACACTTGGCAGTATACAAGATTTAAGAAACATTACTTTAGAACAGTTACTTAAAATAAAAGGAATTGGTAAAGTTAAAGCCTGTGAATTATTAGCTTCAATAGAACTTGGTAAAAGATTATCTAGCGAAACTAATATAAATAAAATTAAAATAACAAATGCTGAAAGTGTTTTTAATTATTATAAGAATATTTTAAAAGATGAAAAACAGGAATACTTTTATTGTATATATTTAGATACTAAAAATAATATAATAAAAGATAAAATGTTATTTAAAGGTACAATAAATCAAAGTTTAGTTCATCCAAGGGAAGTTTTTAAAGAAGCGTACTTATTATCAGCAACTAGCTTAATTTGCGTGCATAATCATCCAAGTGGAAGTGTAATTCCATCTTCAAATGATGAAGTCTTAACTAAACAATTAGTAAAAAGCGGACAGTTACTTGGAATAAAGGTTTTAGATCATATAATTGTAGGGAAAACTTCATATTTTAGCTTTTTAGAAAAAGGGATGATGTAAATAAATGTAATTAGTATTGAATTTAAACCATATTTTAGTATAATTAAATTAAGGTGATTATATGGATGATATTAAATTACAAATAAAAAATCTAAAAAAATCTAAAAGATATAATGAAATATATAAATTATATGGAAGTGAAGCATTTTTAAAAAATACATCTGTTAAGTTTAAAAAAGAAGATATAAAAAAACTAGCTGATGAAAAAAGATATTTTGAAATATATGAGAAATATGGTGAATATGAGTATAACAATTATTTAAAAAAGTTTAGAAATAATGATATTATATCTGAACTTGGGGTAAAACCTAAATTTGTAAGTTCTATATTTTTTGATGATTGTAAGAAAAATTTTAAGTTAATTAGAAAAACTATTTATAGACTAGCCATTATTAATGCTGTTGCTATTTCTATAATAAGTGGTGAGGTAAAAACTACTGTTAGAAATAATGAAATTAAATATGCTGATGAATTAGAAAATTATGATAAAACTATAAGTAGTTATGCAGACTACATAAATAGTTTAGGCTTATCTGACTTAGAAGTATTAGTTAAAGTTATGGAAGATATGTGGAATGATATTGATGGATATAAAGATCCTACTTCTTATGATGATATAGGAGTATTTAGATTATCAAATTATATTGATGGTTACGGAATATGTAGAAATTTTGCTGACGATTATGCACATAGATTAAATGCTATAAATGATAAATACAAGGCTTGTGTTATATCAACATATATATCTAAAGCTGAATTAAATAATATTGAAAGAAATATAATTCAGTCTAATGAAACTGTTTCAGATGAAAGTACTTCGAATGATGAAAAAAAGAATAATTTTGATACTACCAAGTATACTGGCAATCATGCTGTAGTATGTTTGAATCTTGATAATGCAATTATTATAGTAGATCCAACTAATCCATCAATTGGAATGGTAAAAAACGGTAAAATAGAAATGTTTTCTGATTTTGCTAAAGAAGGAATGTATTCAACTCCATTTTCAAATTTTTTATTTGATAATGGAGAAGGGTATTCTAAATTATTAAAAAGCTATATAACAAGTGGAGATTATGAATATTTAAAAGAAAAATATGGAGTAAAAGCTCAAAATGAAGCATTAGAAAATATTGAAAATTATGAAAACAATTATAGGATGAAATAATTGTAAAAATACTCTGTTAATAATGGAGTATTTTTTTGATATAAACTTTATTGACAAATAAATGTTTGTAGTGTATTATTCTTTTAGGTGATAGCATGGTAGTTAACGTTTTAGTAGAAATAAAATCATTAGATAAAACATTTTCTTATAATGTTCCTGATACTTTAAAATCTAAAGTAAAAATTGGGGTAAGGTGTAAAGTGCCATTTGGTAAAATGACTTTAGAAGGTTTTATAGTATCATTTAATAATGATGATATAGATTATGAATTAAAAGATATTATTGAAGTAGTGGATGAAGTACCTATCTTAAATGAAGAAATGTTAAAATTAGGAGAGTATTTATCAAAAAAAACTTTAACAACACTTACTTGTTGCTATCAAACTATGTTACCTACTAGTATGAAAGCTAAAAATAACTTTAACATAAATAAAAAATATATAACTTATTTAAGAAAAATTAATGACTATACTCCTATTAATGAAAATGAAGAAAAAATAATGAATTTAATTAGTAATGAAGATTTGAAATTAAGTGATGCCAATTTAATATCCGCATATACGGTATCTAAATTAATTAAAAAAAATATTATTGAAAAATACAGTAAGGAAGTATATAGAATAAATGATAATACAGAAATTATTAATAGTAATAAAGTATTAACTAGGGATCAAGAAAACGTAATAAATAAAGTATCTTTAGATAAATTTATGCCATATTTACTGCATGGTGTAACTGGAAGCGGTAAAACGGAAGTATATATAAGGATTATAAAAAAAGTAATTGATGAAAATAAAAAAGTTATTTTACTTGTTCCAGAGATAAGTTTAACTCCACAAATTGTATCTAATTTTAGAAAGAGATTTGGAAGCAAGGTTGCAATATTACATAGTGGATTATCTAATGGTGAAAAATATGATGAATTTAGAAAAATTCTAAATGATGAAGTTTCAATTGTAATAGGCGCTAGATCTGCTATATTTGCTCCATTTAAAAATTTAGGATTAATAATTATAGATGAAGAACATTCTACTACTTATAAACAAGATGTAAATCCTATGTATAGTGCTATAGATGTTGCTATAACAAGAGCTAAATATCATAATTGTCCTTTAATATTAGGTAGTGCAACGCCATCTTTAGAAAGCTATACAAGAGCAAAAAATGGTATATATGAATTATTAGAAATGAAAAATCGTGTAAACAATAATTTGCCTAGTATTACTTTAGTTGACATGAAAGAAGAAATGAAATTAAAAAATCCTATTTTTTCATCTTTATTAAAAGAAAAGATTAATGATAGATTAAATAAAAATGAACAAATAATTATACTCTTAAATAGAAGAGGATATACAACTATATCTACATGTAATAACTGTGGATATGTAGATAAATGTCCAAATTGTGATATACCACTTACATATCATTTAAAAACTTCTAAGATGCATTGTCATTATTGTGATTATGAAAAGGATAAATTAACTAGATGTCCTGTTTGTAGCTCTAATAGTATTAATGAAAGGGGAATGGGGACTGAAAAATTAGAACTTGAATTATGCCATGAATTTAAAAATGCAAGAATTGTTAGAATGGATGTAGATACTACTAAAAATAAGAATGCTCATGAAAAAATAATAACAGATTTTGAAAATAAAAAATATGATATTCTAATAGGGACACAAATGATAGCAAAAGGCTTAGATTTTCCAAGTGTTAGCTTAGTTGGTGTTATTAATGCAGATGCTACTTTAATGATACCTGATTTTAGAAGTGCTGAAAGAACTTTTCAATTAATAAATCAAGTATCAGGAAGGGCTGGAAGAGGTTCTATCAAGGGTGAAGTTATAATACAAGCTTTTAATATAGATCACTATAGTTTGAAATATTCTAAAAATAATGACTATATTGGTTTTTATAATAAAGAAATGAGTATAAGAAAAACTTTAAATTATCCACCATATTTTAATTTATGTTTAATTAAAATCAAAAGTTCAAATTTAGAGTTATGTAATGAAGAGGCAGATAAAATATATACATATTTAAAACAAAATATTAAAGATACAATTTTAGGCCCTGCACTTGCAAGTATGCCAAAAATCAATAATATTTATAATTATCAAATAATAATAAAGTATAAAAATACTAAAAAGGTATATGATTATCTGAAGTTTATAAGTGATAAATACAGAAATAGCAAAGTATCTGTTACTATTGATTTTAATCCTAATAAAATATAAATGTTGTAGAAAGATTATAAATTCATATTTTATGTCTTTTTTTAGTATAATTTAATATGAAAATAATATCTCATAGAGGATCTTTAGGTAAATATAAAAAAAACACTAAAGAAGCCTTACTTAATGCTTTATCATGTGATTTTATAAGTGGTATAGAATTTGACGTGAGAATAACTAAAGATAAAAAAATAGTTATAATACATGATCCAATAATTGATTTTGTAAGTAATGGTACTGGAATCGTAAAAAACATGACTTATAAAAAATTATTAAAATATAATTTTGGAACACTAGAGTATCCTAGTAAAATTTGCTTACTTGATGAATTGTTAAAAAATATTCATACAAATAAAATAATATTAATAGAATTAAAGTTTGAAGGAAGTAATTATAAAGAATTTGTTGATATTGTATATAATATAATAAAAAAATATAAATTAAATATCTATATTTGTAGTTTTAATTATGAACTATTGAAATACTTTTATTCAATTTATAAAAATTGTGGATTACTAATTGGTAATTTAATTAATACTGATAAATTATATAATCATTTTAATTTTAATATAATAACATATAAACATAAAGATATAATAAGTAAAAAGGAAACATTTCTTTTTACTATAAATGAATATAAGGAAAATATAGATAAATTTAATATAATAACTGATAAGCCTTATTTATTTAAAAATTAATTGTTTAGCTTTATCTGATATTATAGTAGAATCAGGATCTATTTTTCTTATTATATTTAATAAATTTTTTCTTTTTTTTCTATCCACCATAATTAAGATTATGTCATCATTTATAATAAACGATGTATATTTTAATTCGTCTAATTTTTCTTTAATAGTTATTTCTTTTTTTGTTACTATAAAAAGCATATTACTTCCTATTGCAATTTTTTCCTCTATTATACTTCCTATATAACTACCTATAAAACTTCCAAGTGCAAATGCTATTATGTTTAATATATCTTTAATATTTATAATTGCTAAGCTAGTAGAAAAAATCCATATGATAGATACTATTAAATTAAGTATGGCACCAAATATTTTTTTGCCACTTGATACAACAATAAGTCTTAATGTTGATATTGCATTTTCTAATAGTTTCGCACTAAATATAAAAAAATAAATCATAATATTTCACCACTTATATTATGATTATTTTTATTAATTATATTTATTTTCTTTTATTAATTCCAAGTATACTACCAACCATACTAGAAATTATTACTATTATATATAATATTATACTATTCGTATTAAATCCTAGTTTTAAAATTATATTAAGTAATACAAATAATAATACGAAAATGCTTCCAAATTTAATTCCTTCAACAAATCCTTTGCTATTTGTATTTTTACCAAGTATAAATGATCCTACAAAAAGTGATATAAAAGGAATAATGTAACTAAATACATTTGCAACGCTGTTAGACATAATATTAAAATAATTTAATATAGATACTAATATTGTGAATAAAATTAAAATAATTAAACTTGTAATCATACTTTTTGATAATTTTTTTAAATAGATCAAATTAATCACCTAATTAAAGTTATGTAATTGTATAATATTTAGAACAAAACACATAATAAAATAGGTGATATAATGTATTTAAATTTAGTTTTTAAAACAATTGTTTTATATTTTTATATTATTTTATGTTATAGAATTATGGGAAAAAAGGAAGTTGGTAAATTAAGTATAATAGATTTAATTGTGTCTATTTTAATAGCAGAAATTGCGGCCATGAGTATAGAAGAAGAGAATAGATCTATATGGATGAGTATAGTCCCTATATTTATTTTAGTTTTAGTTCAAATTGCTTTAAGTTATGTAACATTAAAAAACTCTAAAATAAGAGACTTTATTGATGGAAAAGCTAAAGTAATAATAAATAATGGTAAAGTAGATTTTAAACAAATGCAAAAATTAAGATATAGTTTAGATGATTTAATATCACAATTAAGAGAACAACAAGTAAAGAATATAATGGATGTTAAATATGCAATTCTTGAAAATAATGGAAAACTTTCAATTTTTACTGATGATAGTATTTATCCTATGCCAGTTATATTGGATGGAATTATTGATTATAGTACACTTAAAAATATGAAAAAAGATAAATCTTGGATTGATAAATTACTTAAAGATAATCATGTATCATTAAGTGAAGTATTCTATTTATTTTATACAAAAGATAAAACTTATATAATAAAAAAACAATAAAAACTACACTTTAATGTAGTTTTTAAATAGAAAAAATTTTAGAAATAAACATACTAAAGTTGGTATATAAAATTGACTTTGAATATTATAAGTGATAGAATATAGGTCCATGAAGGTGATGTTATGGACCATGAAAAGTATTATGATATAAATAGGTTATATTATGCTTTAGTTAATAATCAAGATGTATTAGTTTATGAAGATAATAATTTGTATATAGAACTTTTCTTGCTTGATGATTTAATATATAAAGGTAGTATAGTTTCTTGTACTATTTTAAAACCATTAATAGAAGAAATAAAAGAAAAGAATATTGATATTTGCTTGTATTATCAGAATGGTACATATAAAAATGTTTTATCTTTAAAAGAAATTATTTCTATTAATGATGTAATTCTTAAATTAAATAAAAATTCATTTAATAATCTAGATTATATTTCATATTTAATTGTTAATTATATAACAGATCTACTTGGAATAAATGTAATAAGTAATAAAAATAGTAATTTAGAATTAAAAGTTAATTCTGAAATATCAGTGTTTGCTACAAAACAGAAAAAGTTTAAAGATATATTATTTAATTATATAAAGACTTCTTTATTATTTAATGATGATTTAGAAATAAAACATGACGATTATAGAATAAAAAAAGCACTTTTAAAATCTAAAATAAATTTTCATGATGATGATTTTATATTATATTTAGAAAATGGTGTGATAGATATTGAAAGTCCTAAATTAATAAAAAAAGAAAGTAATAAAAGATATGAAAAGGTTATTAAAAGTGCTTGACAATCATAGAATTAATGGTATAATTATTGATGTGTGAAGAAGGAAAGTGAGTAATACCTCCACCTGATGACATATAGTCATGGGTTTATAAGCCGAAATTTTAATTTTATTTTGTGTTTATAAAGGGTGGATAGTGTTCTATCCCTTTTTTATCGTTGGAGGTGTCAATTTATAGCAAGTAAGGCAAAAGACTCATTAATAAATGAGCAAATTAAAGCGAAAGAAGTAATGGTAATAGGACCAAAAGGAGAACAACTTGGTACTAAAGCTATTAAAGATGCGTTAACGCTTGCATCTTATGCAGGATTTGATTTAGTTTTAATAAATCCAAATGGTAATCCACCTGTTTGTAAAATAATGGATTACAACAAATTTAAATATGAAAATAAAAAGAGAACTAAAGAAAATTTAAAAAAACAAAGAGTTTCTAATTTAGAAATGAAAGAATATAGACTTTCAGTTACTATTGATATTCATGATTTTGATACAAGAGTAAAAAATAGTTCTAAATATTTAGAAAAAGGACACAAAGTTAAAGCAACAGTTCGTTTTAAAGGTAGAGAAATGGCTCATCCAGAGTTGGGAAAAGAAGTATTATTAAGATTTGCTGAATCCCAAAAAGAAATTGCTGATATCGAGCAAGAACCTAAATTAGAAGGACGTGTAATGTCTATTATATTAGGTCCAAAGAAAGAAAAATAGGAGGAATTTAAATGGCAAAAAACAAATTAAAAACTCACAAAGGAACTAAAAAAGTTTTAAATGTTCGTCAAAGTGGGTCAATTAAAATAGGACATCCAGGAACAAGACACAATACAGGTAAGAAAAATGCTGCATCTAATCGTGTTGGAAGAACAGCATCATCATTAAGTAATAGTGATTACAAAAGAATTAAGGAATTAATATAAGGAGGATTTATGACAAGAGTTAAAGGTGGAACAATATCACGTGCTAGACATAAAAAAGTAATGAAACAAGCCAAAGGATATTTTGGTAGTAAACACAGATTATTCAAATCAGCTAATGAACAAGTAATGCATTCAGGTAAATATGCATATAGAGATAGAAAACAAAAGAAAAGAGATTTCAGAAAATTATGGATTACTCGTATCAATGCAGCTTGTAGATTAAATGAAATTAGTTATTCTAAATTCATAGATGGTTTAAATAAAGCTGATATAGTTATTAATAGAAAAATGTTATCAGAAATAGCTATCAATGATCCTAAAGCATTTACTAACTTAGTAGAAGTTGCTAAAGCTGCTTTAGAAGGAAAAGAAGTTAAAGCTGTTAAAACTGAAGCTAAAGCTACTGTAAAAAGTGATTTAGCAAGTAAGACTGTAGCAGAATTAAAAGAATTAGCTAAAGAAAAAGGTATTGAAGGTATTTCTTCAATGAAAAAAGCTGAATTAATTGAAGCTTTAGAAAAATAATTTTGTAAAACACCTAAAATTAGGTGTTTTTATTTATATACTTATAAATAGTATTTTTTATAACAAAAAAATCTCTATATTAGAGATTTTGTAATTTTATCTTGGTGACTAGTACGGGATTCGAACCCGTGAATGCTGCCGTGAAAGGGCAGTGTGTTAAGCCACTTCACCAACTAGCCACATTATGGCGCCTCAAGTAGGACTCGAACCTACGACCCCTTGATTAACAGTCAAGTGCTCTAACCGACTGAGCTATTAAGGCGTAAATATAAATATGGTGGGCCTAATAGGACTTGAACCTATGACCCCACGCTTATCAAGCGTGTGCTCTAACCAACTGAGCTATAGGCCCATAACTAAAAGACTATTTAATTATATATTATATTTTCGAATTTGGCAAGTACTTTTTGTAATTTTTTTTAAAAAATTTAATATTTATTACAAAGTAAAGAAATAATCGAATATTTTTTTATTATTTTCATCATATATAGACTCAGGATGCCACTGAAGACCAATGAAAAACCTTTTATTTTTATCTTCTATAGATTCTATTACATTACTAAGAGAGGAAACAGATAATTTTGTATTCACAATATAACTATGATGTCTAGAATTTACTAATATATTATTTTTTTTAATAATACTATATAATTTAGAATTTTCATCGATATTAATACTATGTACATATTTATTGTTACTATAATGTCCATCTATATCATCCATATTACCATCAAAAGCCATGGCCATTGTTTGCATTCCTAAACATATTCCTAGAGTAGGCATATTTAAGTCATATAAATATTTAACAATCTTAATATCAATATCATAATATTCTATACCACCTTGTAATATGAAGTAATTACACATATCAATTAAGGCTTTAACTTTGTTAAATTCTTCATTAACATCATTATTAAAGTCAACTATTATACCGATAGGTACTAAATTATATTTATCTATTATATCTATTACTTCTTTATTAAAAGTTATTTTATCACTATTAGGTCTTCCAATTATTCCAACATATTTCATAAAATCACCTAATTAATTATATTTGAATTAATATTTTTTATTAATAAAAATATAATTTTAGTAGGAGGTATTTATGAAAATAATTAAAAGATATTCATCTTCTATAATATTAATTATTTCATCATTAATGGGTTGTTTAATAGGATTTATATTTAAAGATAAAGCCGTAGTTCTTAAACCATTTGGCGATATATTTTTAAATTTAATGTATACAATAGTAGTTCCATTAGTTTTTTTTACAATATCAAGCAGTATAGCAAATATGACTAATTTAAAAAAATTAGGTAAAATATTAAGATACACATTTTTAATCTTTGTGATTACTAGTAGTATAGCTGCAATAATGATGTTAATAGTATTAAAATTTATAAATCCAGTTAATGATATAATAAGTTTAGAATTTACTGACATAGAAAAGGTATCTATTGCTAAACAAATTGTTTCAAGTTTAACTGTAAGCAATTTTATAAATTTATTTGATAGATCTAATATGTTACCACTTATTATATTTTCTTCTTTATTTGGTATTGCAACATCTACTATTAAGAGTCCTAGTATTTCTAAGAATTTAGAAGATATATCTAAAATAATTTTAGGAATAGTAAAAATTATAATGTATTATGCACCAATTGGAATATGCTGCTATTTTGCTTCTATGATAGCTGAATATGGAAGTAGTTTACTCGGAAGTTATTTAAAAGCAACGATTATATATTACATAGTTTCAATTTTATATTTTTTAATATTTTATACAATATATGCTTATATATCAGATAGGAAAAACGGTATCAAAAGATTTTATAAAAACATAATTCCATCTTTAGCTACATCCTTATCTACACAGTCATCCTTGGCATCTCTTCCAACTAATTTAGCAACTGCAGACAATATTAATATAACACCATCAGTAAGTAAAGTAGCCTTACCACTTGGTTCTACAATGCATATGGAAGGTTCTAGTATGGGAGCAATATTAAAAATAGTATTCTTATTTGCAATATTTAATAAACCATTTACTGGTATAGATATATACTTAATATCTATATTAATAGCTGTATTAAGCGCTGTTGTTATGTCTGGAATACCAGGTGGTGGATTGATAGGGGAGATGCTTATTGTATCTTTATATGGTCTATCTAATGAAGCTTTTGTAGTTATTGCAACAATAGGTTTTTTAATAGATCCACCTGCTACTATGTTAAATGTATGTGGTGATATATCAAGTTCTATGCTTATAGATAAATGTATAAATAAAAAAGAACAAGTTACCTAGTTCTTTTTTACTTTAGTTATATCGCCATTTTCAAATGCTCTTAATACTTCAAGAGGTACTGCAAAAACAATTGTATTTGATTGATCTGAGCTTATATCATTTAATGTAGCTAATGTTCTTAAATGAAGTGCTCCTGGTGTAGTACTCATTATTTCTGCGGCTTTAGCTAAATTTTCTGAAGCTTCTACTTCACCTTTTGCCTTAGTAATAACGGCTGCTTTTTCTCTTTCAGCTTCAGCAGCTTTAGCAATTACACGTTTCATTTCTTCTGGAAGTGAAACATCTTTTAATTCAACATTTTCAACTTTAATTCCCCATGGATCAGTAGCATCGTCGATTATTTTACAAATTTCATCAGAAATTTTTTCTCTTTCACTTAATAATTCATCAAGTGAAACAGTACCAACAGCATTACGCATTGTAGTTTGTGCCATTTGACTTACTGCATATCTGAAGTTTTCAACAGCAAGTATAGCTTTAGAAGCATCAAATACTTTATAATATATTACAGCATTAATTTTTACTGAAACATTATCTTTAGTAATTGCTTCTTGTTCTGGAACATCCACAGCTTTAGTTCTTATATCAACTTTTTTATAAGTTTCAAATATTGGTAGTACAAAATTCCAACCTGGATTCATTACCTTACTAAATTTTCCCATTGAAAATTTTATACCTCTTTCATATTCATCGATTTGTTTAATTGAAGTTATTCCAATAACTATAATTAAAATAATTAAAAATATCATATAATACTCCTTTCAAAATTAATTATACAAGCTTAAATTTAATAATTCAATATTTTCATTCATTATTGAAAAATAATCTTTCTTATTTTGACGTTCTTGTTCTGTTAAATTAGTTAATGTATGTAATTCGATTAGTTTAACATCTGTACCTTTTATTAAATTATTTATAGTTTCGTTAGCCTCTTCATGTTGCTTAATATAAATATATTTTACTTGACCATTTTTTATTAATTCTTTTACATCAGATATTGTTTTCGAAGTTAAATTTTCATTTTCTTCCAGTGAATATACGGTTAGACCATATTTATCTTTTGATAAGTATTTAAATAAGTCACTGCTAACTACAATTACTTTATTATCAGCGTTTTTAGTGGCTTGTGAAATCTTAGAATCTAATTTATCTAAATCCTCTTTTAGCGAATCAAAATTAGATTCTATATCTTGTTTTATATAATAGTTAGTAACATATTCTTTAAAACCATTTTTAATATTTCTTGCGACTGTTAAAAGTCTAGATGGATTTAACCATATTTCTTCATAATCGTAAAATTCATCCATAGTTAAATGATCTGTTGCATTTATTATTTTAAGTTTCTTATTATTGTTAAACATAGTTTCTACGTAATTACTTTCATATAATAAAGAATTAAAAATAAATAAATCTGAATTACTATAATATTTTAACTGTTTATCTGTTAATGTATATAGATTATTATCTATGTTAGTACTATCTAGTTGTATATTAACTCCATTAGGATATATACTAAGTACTTCACTATAATTTCCATATAATCTATTTGTAATATATTCTATTGGGTAGGTTGTTGTATAAATCTTTATTCCTTCCATATTATCTTTTTTTAAACAACCTGTTGAAAATAATATAAGTAATATTAATAAATATTTAATTTTTTTCACTTTTTATCCTTCTTTCTAACTGGATCATATCCACCTTTGGATAGGGGATTACATCTTAATATTCTCTTAATTGTAAGAATACTTCCTTTAAATGCTCCATATTCTATTATTGCATCCATTGCATAATTAGAACATGTTGGAGTATACTTACAGTAATTATGCCAAGGCCCTGGTATCATTTGATAAAATTTTATCATTCCTAATAATAAATATTTCATGATATAATTATACTAAAATTTAATATATTTGTAAAACAAAATAAAAAATGGCATGTAATATAATTGATTTAAAGAATACTTAAAATCTTATATTTAATGTCATTTCTTATAGTTATCTATAGTCCTATTTTAAATGATTACTTTATTACTAAAATTATAGTATCATTATTTCTTTAATACTTAAACCAGTTATTTCAGAAATAAGTTTGATATCCATTTTTCTTTTTAACATCTCTTTAGCTGTATTTATTTTTTCTTCTTTTATTCCTTCTTCTTTATAGTGGATTTTATATGAGTTTCTTAGTCTTAATTCATCTTCTTCTTTTGTAAACATAGGTTCAAATAAATTATCATCTTCTAAGTTCTTTAAAGC
>CAKPNP010000026.1 GCA_934169415.1 uncultured Bacilli bacterium | reverse complement strand
AATATTGTAAAAGAGAGGAGAGATTTAAAAGTGTTAGCAGACATGATAAAAGATATAAACGATGAAAAAAGATTATTCGAGTTTATGGACCCATTAGAAGAAAAAAAGAAATGGGAAAGAACATACGAAGAACTTGGCGAAAAACGTGGAGAGAAAAAAGGTATTTTAAAAACAGCTAAAAACATGTTAAAAGATAGCCTACCAGTAGAGCAAATATCTAAATATACTGGATTAACTAAAAAACAGATAATGATGCTATAAGCAAGAAATATCAAGTATATAAAACTTGATATTTCTTTTAACTAAAAATGGACCTAATATATAGTTAAAGTTTACGATAAATTAATTTTAGTTATTTTTTTGTAATTTTTTAAAAAAATTGCTCTAAAAAAAAGGATTTTAGAGATTTTTTTCGTATATAACTAATGAGGGGATATTTTAGAAAGGAAAAATTATATGAAAATTATTTTTATATTATTACTTATAATACCAAATAAAGTAATTGCTAAAGAATATAAAGAAAGTGATTATATCAAAGAGATTGCTTCATTAGAGTATTTAAATGATTTGTATATTGATAAAATAAAAGAATTAGAAGGACAAGTTTCTACATTAATTGGTAATATTAGAGATCTATCGCTTACTAATACTAGAATTAAAAATGAGTTAAACGAGACTAATAAAGATGATAAGAATGGTAATACTTCTATTAAAGAAGTAACAGTATCTAATAATAGAATTTTATTTTCAATCATCTCTACTTTATTTATATTTATATATATTTTATATGTAAGAAAAAAGTCGATTAAAAAGAAAGTCTAATTATGTCGAAAGAGTATAAATATAAATGTAAATGTGCTAAATTATAAAGGAAGGTGATTACTATGCTAGATATTAATATAGAATTTCATAAGGGAATACTTTTTGTAAGATTAGATGGTGTACTTGATTATTCTACTGTTAATAAATTAGAAAGTAGTGTGACTAATTTATCTAAAGAAAGTGGAATTAAAAATATAGTTTTTAATGTGAGTAATTTAAAATCTATAGATTATTATGGTATTAATGAATTATTTAATAATTATAAGATATGTTCATTAAATAATGGGAAATCATTATTATGTGGAATAAATAATGATTTAGTGAAACAAACCATAAATAAGAGTAGATTAAAAAAATACATGTATGAAACATTAAATGAATTAACCGCTTGTAATATAATAAATTTATAAGGAGAGAATATGGAAGAACTAATAGTTAATAATAGTGCATTAATTTATTCAATAGCTAAATATTTTAAAGATTATTGTAGTATTGATGATTTATATCAAGCAGGTTGTATTGGTATGATAAATGCTTATAAAAACTATAATGAAGAGTTGAATGTTAAATTTACGACTTATGCATACACATATATATTAGGTGAGATGAAAAAATTAGTTGGTGAAAATAAAACTCTTAAAATTCCAAGAAATATGCGTATATTAAATTTAAAAATTGAAAAAGCTAAAATTTTATTAACTCAAGAACTTATGAGGGAACCTAGTGTTTTAGAATTATCTAATTACCTGGATGTTCCATCTTTTATAATAAATGATGCAATTAATAGTTCAAATATTATCTATAGTATAGATAAAAATATTAATGATGAAGCTAAAAACACTTTAGGTGATATAATACCAGATAATGAAAATGTTTTAGATACGATAATTTTAAATGATTTATTATCCAAATTAACGCCTTTTGAAAAAGATTTAATTGAAAAAAGATATATGTATGATTATACACAACAAGAATTAGCTGAAATGTATAATATTTCACAAGTACAAGTATGCAGAAAAGAAGCTAAAGCTTTAGTAAAAATGCGAAAAGAATATGTAATAGAAGATAAACTAGTAGCATAGTTTATTTTTTTGTATAAAATAATATTTTATTTACATAATAACTTTAGGAGGAATTATTAATGGATAAGAAATATAAAAATTTGGTAAGTAAATATACACCTAAAGAAAATGTTTTATATAATGCTTTAATAGCGTTTATAGTAGGTGGGTTTATGGGAATGTTAGGACAGGCTTTATTAAGTATATATACATATGTATTTAATATATCTACGTCTGATGCTTCAATACTTATGATAGTAACTTTAGTATTTTTAGGTTGTTTGTTAACTTGTTTAGGCTTTTTTGATAAATGGGTGAATTTTGCAAGATGTGGATTAATTGTTCCTATAACTGGTTTTGCTCATGCTATGATGAGTGCGGCACTCGAGTATAGAAAAGAAGGACTTGTTACCGGAATAGGTGCATCTATGTTTAAATTATCAGGTTCGGTAATAATATTTGGTGTTGTAAGTGCTTATGTTTTTGGCCTTTTAAGATTAATAATAATGGGAGGGTAAAATGACTTTTAGATATAATAATGTTTATATAAATGAAACAGCTACTATAACAGGACCATATGAATCAAATGGACCTTTATCTAAATATTTTGATAAAAGTTATAATGATTTATATTTTGGTACAAAAACATGGGAAAATGCTGAGTCTAAATTAATAGAAGAATCCGTTAGTATGTTACTAAATAAGTCTAATAAAATTAAGTCAGATATTGATGTACTAGTTTCAGGGGATTTATCTAATCAATTAACTGCAACAAATTATGCTGCTTTAACTCTTGGAATACCACTTATTGGAATATATTCTGCTTGTTCAACATCAACATTAGGCTTAATTATTGGATCGAATATGATAGAAGCAAAACAAGCAAGAAATGTAATTACTGCAACTTCTTCACATAATAATGCGGCTGAAAAACAATTTAGATATCCTGTTGAATATGGTGGCCCAAAAAGAAAAACAACTACATTTACATCAACTGGTGGTGCAAGTGCTTTATTGTCAGGAGAAAAAAAAGGAATTAGAATTGAATCTGCAACACTTGGTACTGTAGTTGATTTAGGAATAAAGGATGTATATCATATGGGAGCAGTTATGGCCCCTGCTGCAGCTAAAGTAATAAATGATCATTTAAATGATACAAAAAGAGAAATAGGATATTATGATTTAGTTTTAACGGGTGATTTAGGAATGTATGGAAAAGATATATTAAGAGAATATATATATAATGAGTACAATATTAAATTAGATAATTATAATGATTGTGGAACTATGATATATGATCTTAAAAATCAACCTGTTTATGCTGGCGCATCTGGTCCAGCATGTGCACCTTTAGTTACTTATAGTTATATATTTGATAAAATGAGAAAAGGGGAATTAAACAGAGTATTATTAGTTGCAACTGGTGCTTTGATGAGTCCTACTTTAGTTAATGAAAAATCAACAATTCCTGCTATTTCACATGCAGTAAGTTTGGAGGTGATAGAATGATTTATTTAAATTCATTTCTATTTTGTGGTTTTGTTTGTCTTATAGGACAGCTGATATTAGATAATTCTAAATTAACGCCAGGTCATATTACTACATTATTTGTTGTTGTAGGTTCATTTTTAGATATATTTAATATATATGATAAAATAATATTATGGGCAGGAGCAGGAGCGTTAGTGCCTATTACAAGCTTCGGACATTTATTAATTCATGGTGCTATGACAAAAGCAAGTGATGTAGGGGTAATGGGACTTATGACAGGTATGTTTAATTTAACTGCATCAGGTATAACTGCTGCTATAGTATTTTCATTTTTCTTATCATTTATATTTAAACCTAAAGACTAATTTTAATAAAATTTTGTCTTTTTTTGTAATTTTAGTTGCAATATTGATAAAAATATAGTATCATTAGTTTGTAGTGTTTTGGAGTAGTACTCAAGAGGCTGAAGAGGCGCCCCTGCTAAGGGTGTAGGTCGGGAAACTGGCGCGAAGGTTCAAATCCTTTCTACTCCGCCATAATTGATTATTAACCTTTGTTTATCAAAGGTTTTATTTTGTTTATTCCATTTTTATTTTTTAATATAATAACAAAAGATAAAAAATAGATATGAACTTTTTTTAAGTTATATAAGGAGGTATTATGATTTATTTAGATTATGCAGCATCTACACCAGTAGATAAAAAGGTATTAGACCTATATTATGATACAGTATTAAAATATTATGCAAACCCTAATTCAAGTCATAAATTAGGTATTGAAGCTAGAAATTTAATAGATGATTCTACTAATAATATAGCTTCTATTTTAGGCGTTTTACCTTGTGAAATAATATATACAAGTGGTGCTTCTGAATCTAATAATCTAGTTATAAAAGGAATTTGTGAAAGATATAAAAATAGAGGTAAACACATACTAATTAGTGCTTTAGAACATAATTCTATAGTATCAGCTAGTACATATTTTCAAGAACGTGGGTTTGAAGTAGAATTAATTCCGGTAAATAAAGATGGCTTAATAGATATTACTGCATTAAAGAATTTATTAAGAGATGATACTATTTTAGTAAGTGTTTGCTATGTTGATAGTGAAATAGGATTAAAACAACCTATAGAAGCTATAGGTGAAATATTAAGGGAATATCCTAATTGTGTTTTCCATACCGATGCTTCTCAAGCAGTTGGAAAAATTAGTACAAATTTTAATAATGTTGACTTAGTAACTATAACTCCACATAAGTTTTATGGCTTAAATGGAATAGGAATTGTAATTAAGAAAAAAGATATTAGTTTAACGCCGCAAATAAATGGTGGGAAATCTTTAACAATCTATAGAAGTGGTACGCCTGATACTGCTTCTATAGTATCCTTAAAATTAGCCTTAGAAATTGCGGTTGAAAATTTATCTAATAGATATGATTACATAAAAGAACTAAGTGAAATATTAAAACAAGAATTAAAAAAATATAAAAATGTACATATAAATAATACTGATGCTTCGATTCCACATACAATTAATTTCAGTGTAAAAGGTATAAAATCAATAGATTTACAAAAAAAACTAGAAGATTATAATATATATGTTTCTACAAAAACATCTTGCTGTCCTATTGAAACACCTTCAAAATTAGTGTATGCTTTAACTAAAGATAAAATTTTATCATCTACCTCTATAAGAGTTAGTCTGTCCCATTTAACAACAAAAGAAGAAATAAATGAGTTCTTAAGAGTATTTGATATTATTTATAAGGAGTATGAAGACTGTGGAAAAGTATAAAGAGATAGAAAAAAGTATTATAAAAAAATATCGTAAAGAAATATGGAGCAAGTTTATTAAAGCTATCCAGGAATATAAACTTATTGAAGAAAATGATAATATAATGGTTTGTATAAGTGGCGGTAAGGATTCATTTTTACTTGCTAAATGTATACAAGAATTAAAAAGACATGGTAAAGTAAATTTTAATGCACGATATGTAGTAATGGATCCAGGATACAATGATTATAATAGAAATTTTATAATTGATAATGCTAAAACATTGAATGTTCCAATAGAAATTTTTGAAAGTGATATTTTTGATGTAGTTTCTACTATAGATTCTAAAAGCCCTTGTTATTTATGTGCTAGAATGAGAAGGGGATATTTATATAGTAAAGCAAAAGAGTTAGGTTGTAATAAAATAGCTTTAGGTCATCATTTTGATGATGTTATAGAAACTACATTACTTTCTATGTTTTATTCATCCGAAATAAAAACTATGATGCCAAAATTACATAGTGAAAATTTTAGTGGAATTGAACTTATTAGACCCCTTTATTTGGTAAGAGAACAAGATATAATTTCATTTAGAAATTTTAATGATTTAACTTTTATAAATTGTGCCTGTAGATTTACTGAAGGCTGTTCATTAATAAATGATGGTACAAGTAAGAGAAAAGAAATAAAAGAATTAATTAAAAATTTGAGAAAAATAAATCCTAATATAGATTATAATATTTTTAAAAGTATGGATAATATAAATTTGAATTGTGTTTTAGGAACTAAAAAAGATGGAATTTACACAAGCTTTTTAGATAATTATGATAAATAGAATATATGTAATTATCAAATAACTATTTTATGAATACTTATAAAATAGGTGATATTATGTTTAAATATTTAAAAGATTTAAAACAATTTATAAAACTAAATGATCCTTCATTTAAAGGAAATTTTGAGTTTTTATTATATCCTGGTGTAAAAGCAATAATATATTATCATATATCAAGATTTTTCTATTTAAGGAAGTTCTATTATATATCTAGATGTATTATGGAACATGCTAAAAGAAAAACTGGTATTGAAATACATCCTGGAGCAGTAATTGGTAAAAACTTATTTATAGATCATGGATTTGGTGTCGTAATTGGTGAAACGTGTGTAATAGGAGATAATGTAGTAATATTTCAAGGCGTAACTCTAGGTTCTACACTAAAAGAAAATACTTTTAAAAGACATCCTAATATAGGATCAAATGTAATTATAGGTAGTGGTGCTAAAGTTCTTGGGAATATTACTATAGGTTCAAATGTTAAGATCGGTGCAAATAGTGTTGTAATAGATAATATAGAAAGTAATTCTACTGTAGTTGGCATAAAGGCTAAAGTAGTTAAAAAAAATTAAATTTTTATAAAAAACTATTGTCAAAATAGAATTATTAGTATATAATTATAAATGTCATTAGAAATGACATGTGCCTGAGTGGCGAAATTGGTAGACGCACAGGACTTAAAATCCTGCGGGAGTCAAATCCCGTGCCGGTTCAAGTCCGGCCTTAGGCACCAACTTGTTAATTAAACCTTATTTTATAAGGTTTTTTTGTTACCATTATTTATTAATTTTCTTAAAATTCTCTTGTTTTAGAAATTTTTATTTAATTTAAATTATAGTTGACTTTAAAACACTTTTAGAATATTATAATATAACTGATTAGATGAAGGAAGTATATTATGAATAAAATAAATTATAATGATATAGATTTTAGTTTACTAAAGAAAAGTGAAATACAGGGAACTACAAGTACTGTGTACGAAAATGGAGATGAATGTATAAAGATAATAAATGGTTTATTTCCGTATGAAAAAAGAAATTTGTATAAAAAATTTCTTGAAATGGATGGAATTAAAATAAATGGAGTATTACTGCCTACTGGTTTAATTATTAAAGATAATAATTTATATGGTTATACTATGAATAATTTTAAAAATTCAATCAATTTAAATGATTATTTTGATAAAAAGATAGACTATGCCATTTTATTTGATATAATAAAAAGGGTTAGTGTAATTTTAAAAGAAATACACAATAATCAGATAATATATGAAGATTTGTCTTTTGATAATATTTTAATAGATGATTCTTTTAATATTATGTTTAGCGATATAGATGGTTGTACTTATAAAAATTATAGTTCGCCTTTTATATCATATATATTAAATAATTATATATCTAATTATAGAGGTGAAGATATTCATATATCTAAAAACTTAGATAGAATTTCTATGATGCTATCTATGATTTATTTAGTTTATAAAGAAGAAATTAAATATTTAGATGTTAATTATTGTGAACATATATCAAAAGATATTAAAACATTACAAAATTTAAAAAAATATGTTAAAATATTTATAGATAAAAAAAGTGATATATCAAATATCCCATATTTAGATGAAATAATAGATGATTTTGATTGTATAAGTGATACTAAAAAATTAGTGCTTAAATAACTATTAATAGGAGAAAGTATGAAGAATGGAAAATTAATTGTAATTGAAGGATCATGTGATGGTATTGGTAAAACAACACAATATAATTTGTTAAAAGAACATTTTTTAAAAGATAATGAAAAAATTTTTAGTTACCATTTTCCTTCTTATGGCACTTCTCAAGGCGCTTTGGTTGAATCATATTTAAGTGGAGAATTTGGTAAACCAAGTGAGATATCTCCATATTTTGTAAATAGTTTATATGCCGTTGATAGAGCAGTTACATGGCAGTTAGAATTAAAAGAAAACTATGATGATGGTAAGATTATTTTACTTGATAGATATACTACCTCTAGTTTAATTTATCAATCTGCATTAATTGATGATATAGAAGAAAAGAAAAAATTTATAGATTATGTAATAGATTTTGAATATAATAAACTTGGTATTAAAAAACCTGATCATGTCATATTTTTATTTGCACCTTTTGATTTAGTTACAAAAATTAGAAATTTAAGAAGTGCAAATGATGGTATTATTAATGATATCCATGAAAGGGATTTAGAATTTATGAGGAAAGTTTACGAGAATTCTTTATTTGTTGCTGATTATCTTTGCTGGGATAAAATAGAGTGTAATATTAAAGATGAAATGAAAAGTCCAAGTGATATTCATGATGAAATATATAAATTAATAAAAGAAAAATAATATTGTAATTTTAATGAATTGAATAAAATTTGAAAATTTTTGATAATAAATTAATATTAATTTTTATAATTGAATATTATTTAATATAAAAAAGTATTGACTTTGATAAAAAGTATGTGATATAATTTATTCGTTCATTAAAAAAGCGTGGAGAAATACCCAAGTCTGGTTGAAGGGACTGGTCTTGAAAACCAGGAGGTCGGAAACGGCGCGGGGGTTCGAATCCCTCTTTCTCCGCCATTTATTTATATCGCGGGATGGAGCAGCTTGGTAGCTCGTCGGGCTCATAACCCGAAGGTCGTAGGTTCAAATCCTTCTCCCGCAACCATGGTTCCGTGGTGTAGTGGTTATCACGTCTGCCTGTCACGCAGAAGATCGCGAGTTCGAACCTCGTCGGAACCGCCATTTAATTTGGCTTCATAGCTCAGTCGGTAGAGCAAAGGACTGAAAATCCTTGTGTCGGTGGTTCGATTCCACCTGAAGCCACCATTTTTTAATTAATTAGAAGATTCGATCTGACGTGATTTGCACTCGTAGCTCAGTTGGATAGAGTGTTTGGCTACGAACCAAAAGGTCAGGGGTTCGAATCCCTTCGAGTGCACCATATATCGGGAAATGGCTCAACTTGGTAGAGCACTTGGTTTGGGACCAAGGGGTTGCAGGTTCAAATCCTGTTTTCCCGACCATTTAGTTTATAAACCCTTGAAAAGGGTTTTTATTTTTGAAAAATATATTAAATTAGTTATTAATTTGAAAGGTGATTATATGATAGAAAGATTACAAAATATAGAAAATAGATATAATGAGTTAAATAATTTATTAATGGATCAAAGTGTTATTTCTGATATAAAAAAAACAATGGAACTTTCTAAGGAACAATCAAGTTTAAGTGAAGCATATGAGGCATATCAAGAGTATAAAAAAATACTAGAAGATATATCTAGTTGTAAAGAAATGATGAAAGATGCTGAAATGCAAGAATTTGCTAAAGAGGAGTTAGAAAATTTAACTAAACAAAAAGAAGAACTAGAAAGTAAAATAGAAATTATGTTGTTACCAAAAGATCCTAATGATGGCAAGAATGTTATAGTTGAAATAAGAGGAGCTGCTGGTGGTGATGAGGGTAATATTTTTGCTGGAGATTTGTATGAAATGTATCGTAGACTAGCAGAAAAAGAAGGCTGGAAAATAGAAATAATCGATGAAGAAAAATCAGAAGCTGGTGGTTATACATTAATTAGTTTTATGGTTAAGGGTGAAAATGTATATTCTAAATTAAAATATGAAAGTGGTGCACACAGAGTTCAAAGAGTTCCTGTTACTGAAACACAAGGAAGAGTTCATACATCAACTGCCACGGTTTTAGTTATGCCAGAAGCTGAAGAAGTTGATTATACACTTGATATGAATGAAGTTAGAATAGATATTACAAGAAGTTCAGGATGTGGAGGACAAGGTGTAAATACTACTGACTCTGCTGTAAGACTTACTCATATTCCAACTGGTATAGTTGTATATTCTCAAACTGAAAGAAGCCAAATAAAAAATAAAGAAAAGGCTATTAAATTATTACAAACTAGATTATATGATTACTATTCTAATTTGGAGCAAGAAAAATTAGGTGCTGAAAGAAGAAGCAAAATCGGAACTGGTGATAGATCTGAAAAAATAAGAACATATAATTATCCACAAAATAGAGTAACTGATCATAGAATAGGATTTACCTTAAATTCACTAGATAAAGTAATGCAAGGTGATATTGATAAGGTAATAGAAGCTTTAATTACTGAAGATCAAGCTCGTAAATTAAGGGGAGAATAGTGAGTCCTTTAGAATATTTAAAAAAGTATTTACCCCCTGAATTATTGGAAGATGGCATAAAGAAAATGGAAAGTGGTATTCCTTTACAATATATTGTTGGAAATGTTGATTTTTACGGCTTAAATTTTATTGTAAATGAGAATGTATTAATTCCTAGATTTGAAACAGAATTATTAGTAGAAAAAACTATATCTTACATTAATAAATATTTTACTAATGACTTAAAAATAGTAGATTTAGGTACTGGTTCAGGTTGTATTGCTATAACATTATCTAAAAAACTAAATGTAGAAGTTGACGCTGTTGATATAAGTGCTAGTGCATTGGAAGTGGCTAAAAAAAATAATATAATTAATAATACGAATGTTAATTTTTATCTAGGAAATATGTTAGAACCACTTAGTAAAAAATATGATGTTATAATAAGTAATCCACCATATATTGCATATGATGAAGAAATCATGGACATAGTTAAAAATAATGAACCAGGTATTGCTTTATATGCAGATAATAATGGACTATATTATTATGAAGAGATAATTAAAAATTGTAAAAACTATTTAAATGAAAACGGATTGCTTGCTTTTGAAATAGGATATATGCAAGCTAGCAGTATAAAAAAGTTAGCTAAAAAATATTTAAATAAAGAGGCAATAATAGAAAAAGATTATAGTAATAAAGATAGATTTGCATTTATAAAATTATGATTAATTTCATAGTTTTTTTAATTAAGTCTTTTTTAGATTGTAAAAAATGTCTTATTTTGATAGAATATTATTGGTGGTTAAAATGAACGATAAATTACTTATTTTATTAGATAAAATAAAGCTTGATAATTCTTATTATCATTTTTTTGAGGGTGGCGTATTAGATAAAATAGTTGGTAACAAAGAAACGCGTGAGTATAAATTTTTTATTACTCTTTTATACAATTTACCACTTAATGTATATGAGGATTTTTTATCTAAATTAAAGCTAGGTTTTAAGGATTATGTTGTTTCGGTTCATTTTAATATTATAAATAAAAATTATAATTTAGTAAGTGAGTATTACGACTATTTATTAAAAAATAATGCTATAGAATTTCCTTTACTTAATACATTTTCTATTAATGATATAAATGTTTTAGATAATAAATTAAGTATATTACTTGCTAATAAGGCAGAAGAAATGAAGCTTAATTCGATAAAAGATGATTTAGTTAAATTATTAACTTCGGTAGGCTATGACGATTTAATAATAGAAGTTTTAATAGATGAGGCTAAAAGTGAGGAGATAAGAAAACAAATAGAAATAGATAAAACTAAGGATATACCTCATGAAGAAAAAGTAGAACCTGTTGAAATTGTTGGAAGTTTTATTCAAAAAATAACTCATGAAATTGAAAATATTTTTGCAGAGGAAGATAATGTTAGTATTGAAGCATATATATTTGGTATTGATTTATTTGAATCTAGTAAATCTAACTTTAAAATTTTTACATTTAAACTTACTGATTTTAAAGATAGTATGTATGCTAAATTATTTGTTAAAGATGATAAAGAATTTGAATTTTATAAAAGTAAATTAGTGGAAGGAAAGTTTTATAAATTTAGAGGATATACTAAATATGATAAGTATTCAAATGAAATAGTTTTAAATATAAGAGATGTAAATAAATCCGATAAAAAAATAGAATCAATTAATGATGATGCTGTAGAAAAAAGGGTTGAATTACATACTCATACTATGATGAGTCAAATGGATGGAGTAGTAGATGCAAAAACACTTGTAAAACAAGCTTATAAATGGGGACATAAGGCAATTGCTATAACAGATCATAACGGATGTCAAGCATTCCCAGATGTATATCATACTGTATGTGATTTAAATAAAGGAAAAGAAGAAAACGAAAAATTTAAAGCTATATATGGCTCCGAGTTAATTTTAATTGATGATTCAGTTAATATAGTATTAAGAGAAAATAATACTAATTTACTACTCAATACTTATGTTGTATTTGACTTTGAAACGACTGGTTTTAATGCCGGTGGAGAAGATACTATAATTGAAATAGGTGCTGTTAAAATATGTAACGGTGAAATTATAGATAGATATGATGAATTAATAAATCCTAATAGAAAATTGCCTTTAAAAATTATTGAAGTAACTAATATAACAGATGATATGTTAGTAGGTAAAAGATGTGAAGAGGATGCTATTAAAGATTTTATAACTTGGTTTTCAGATTTACCAATGGTAGCTCATAATGCTAAATTCGATGTGTCATTTCTAGAAATGTGTTATAAAAAATATAATTTAGGTGAATTTAAAAATCCTGTTATAGATACATTAGAATTATCAAGAGTTTTAGATAATAACTATGCACGTCATAGCTTATCTGCACTTGTAAAAAGATATGATGTACCATGGGATGAAAATGCACACCATAGGGCAGATTATGATGCTGAAGGAACAGCTTTAGTATTACATAAGATGTTAAATAAGTTAAATAATCAAAATATTACAACCATGGATCAATTAAACAAAATGGTTGATAAAAGTGAAATACATAAATATGGAAGAAGTTACCATGTAAACGTATTAGTAAAAAACAAAACAGGTTTAAAAAATTTATTTAGAATAGTTTCTTTAGCTAATACAACATATTTATATAAAACTCCAAGAATACTTAGAAGTGAAATAGAAAAATATAGAGAGGGCTTATTAATAGGTAGTGGATGTTATGAATCGGAAGTATTTGTAGAAGCTAAAAGTAAGAGTGAAGAAGAATTATCTAATGTAATTAATTTTTATGATTATGTAGAAGTTCAACCACCAGAGGTATATTCACACTTGTTACAATCACATGATTTTGATTCGGAAGCTGAGATATTTGAACATATTAGGAAAATAATAAAAGTTACTAAAGATTCAGGCAAAATAATTGTTGCAACTGGTGATGTTCATCATTTAACTCGTGAAGATAAAATTTATAGAGAAATTATAGTTAATCAAAAAGTTCCAGGTGGTGGAAGACATCCACTAGCTAGAAATGGTATTACTAGTATACCTAGTCAACATTTTAGAACTACTAATGAAATGTTAGAAGATTTTAGTTTTTTAGGCTCAGATCTAGCTCATGAAATAGTTATTGAAAATACTAATAAAATAGCTAGTATGATTGATATAGTTGAAGTTATTATTGAAACAGGTGGTGTACCATTTTCACCGCACATAGATAAATCAGTTGAAACTGTTACTGATTTAGTTTATACAAAAGCTAGCTCTTGGTATGGAGAGGTACTTCCATATAATATAGAAGAGAGAATTGCTAAAGAATTATATGGTGACGGATTATATTCTGCTATTAAAGAAAAATTATCACGTGATAATTTCGAAGGTGATATTTTAAAAGAATCATATAAAATACTTCATGAAACTATACTTAAAGGTTTTGATGCAGTAAAAGAATATATTACAAATAATGCTAAAGAGAGTAATCCTGAAATAACAGAAGATGGTATCAAAGAAGCTTTAAAAAAAGGCCTTGGAGGTATTATTGGTGGAGGATTTGACGTTATATATTTAATTGCTCAAAAATTAGTTAAGAAATCAAATGATGATGGATATTTAGTTGGTTCCCGTGGATCTGTTGGTTCTTCATTTGTTGCAACTATGATGGGAATAACAGAAGTTAATCCACTTCCTCCACATTATAGATGCCCAAATTGTAAACATAGCGTATTTGAACTTGATGATAAACCATTAGGTAGTACTTGGTCTAGTGGATTTGACTTACCTGATTATATCTGTCCAAAATGTGGAACTAATATGTTAAAAGATGGTCAAGATATACCGTTTGCAACTTTCTTAGGATTTAATGCAGATAAAGTTCCAGATATAGATTTAAATTTCTCAGAATTAAACCAAGCTGCCACTCATGAATATACAAAAGTATTGTTTGGCGTAGATAATGTATATAGAGCAGGTACAATTGGTACCGTTGCAGATAAAACTGCCTATGGTTATGTTAAAGGGTACTGTGAAGAAAAAGGTATTACAAAAAGAAGCGCAGAGGTTGAAAGACTTGCTTTAGGATGTACTGGTGTTAAAAGAACAACAGGTCAACATCCAGGTGGTATAGTAGTAATTCCAGGATATATGGATGTATTTGATTTTACCCCTTTTCAATATCCAGCTGATGATCCAACAAGTGCATGGAGAACAACACATTTTGATTACCATGCAATAGATCAAGATGTATTAAAACTAGATATATTAGGGCATTCTGATCCTACACAATTACGTATAATACAAGATTTGTCAGGTCATGATATAACTAAAGTACCTCTTGATGATAAAGCTACTATGGGTATATTCTTATCCCCTGAACCATTAGGTGTTACTAAAGAACAAATTTTAAATGAAACAGGAACACTTGGTATACCAGAATTTGGTACACCATTTACAGTAGGATTAGTATCAGAAACAAAACCTACTACATTTGCTGAGTTAATTAAAATTTCAGGACTTTCACATGGTACCGATGTATGGTTAGGTAATGCACAAGAACTTATTAAAAATAATATAGTACCATTTAAAGAGGTAATAGGTTGTCGTGACGATATTATGGTTTATTTAATGTATCATGGAATGAAACCTATTAAAGCTTTTAAAATAATGGAATTTGTTCGTAAAGGTAGGGCAAGTAAACCAAAAGATCATGAACAGTGGCTAGAATATGAACAAGATTTAAAAGATGCTGGTATTGAAGAATGGTTTATTGATTCATGTAGAAAAATTAAATACATGTTCCCTAAAGCTCATGCAACTGCTTATGTAACAAGTGCGTTTCGTATAGCTTATTATAAAGTACATTATCCAGCCTGGTTCTATGCTTCATGGTTTTCAACTAAGGCAACCGATTTTGATATTGAAACTATGATAAAAGGTTATGATTCTATAAAAAATAAAATGGCTGAAATATCATCTAAAGGTTTTGATGCTTCTAATAAAGAATCAGGAATACTTGAAACTTTAAAAGTAGCACTTGAAATGACTGCAAGAGGATTAAAATTTGGTAATATTGATCTAGAAAAGAGTCAAGCTACAAATTTTGGTGTTACTGATGATATGAAAACTCTAATCCCACCATTTTCATCTATTGATGGACTTGGTGATACAGTAGCTAAATTAATAGTAGAAGAAAGAAATAAAGGATATTTCTTAAGTATTGAAGATTTACAAAAAAGAGCTAAAGTTTCTAGCACTTTAATAGAAAAAATGAAAAGTATGGGAATACTTGATAATTTAGATGAATCAAGTCAGCTAAGTTTATTTTAACAAGGAATTAATTTTCTTTGTTTTTTTGCGTTTTTTTAAAAAAATTTGCTCTAAAAAAAAGGATTTTGAAGATTTTTTTCGTATATAACTTATAGGAGGTGTGAAAAATGAAATTTAGAACATGTAAATATGAAAAAGTATTTTATTATGTAATATTATCTAATAAAGACATATTAAAAAGATATGTAGAAAATCTAATAGGAGAAAAAGTAACATATGTAAATATATTAAATTCAAAACTAATAGT
>CAKPNP010000025.1 GCA_934169415.1 uncultured Bacilli bacterium | reverse complement strand
GAAAAAAGATTATTCGAGTTTATGGATCCATTAGAAGAAAAAAAGAAATGGGAAAGAACATTTGAAGAAATCGGAGAGAAACGTGGAGAAAAACGTGGCGAGAAAAAAGGCAGAAAAGCTGGAATAATTGAGACTGCTAAAAACATGTTAAAAGATAGCCTACCAGTAGAGCAAATATCAAAATATACTGGTTTATCTAAAAAACAGATAATGATGTTATAAGCAAGAAATATCAAGTATATAAAACTTGATATTTTTTTAACTAAAAATGGACTTAATATATAGTTAAAGTTTACGATAAATTAATTTTAGTCATTTTTTTAAACTTTTTTAAAAAAATTGCTCTAAAAAAAAGGATTTTAGAGATTTTTTTCGTATATAACTAGTAGGGAGGTGATTTAAATGAAAAAATTTTTAAAGAAATATTTATATCTTTTAATTGTATTAATTGTTTTATTATCATTAATGTTATATTTTATTTTTAATAAAGATGAAGTTAAAGAAGAAAGAAATCCTTTAGAAGAAGAGATAGTTAATGTCACAGAAAAAATTAATGTTATAGAAGAAAATAAAAAAATTAAAATTGATATAAAAGGTGCTGTCAAAAATCCTGGCGTTTATGAATTAGATGATAACACTAGAGTTATTGATGCTATTAATGTAAGTGGAGGATTAACTGCTAAAGCTGATACTAGTAGTATAAATTTAAGTAAAGTTTTAAAAGATGAAATGGTTATTGTCATTTATACTAAAGATGAAATACTTAAGGCAAAAGAAGAAAATGTTAAAATAGAATATGTTGAAATAGAAAAAGAATGTGTTTGTCCTAAGTTACCAAATGATGCATGTATAAGTGATACTAGTAAAAATGATTTAATTTCTATAAATACTGCTTCTTTAGAATTGCTTACTACATTAGAGGGAATAGGTGAGGCAAAAGCAAAATTAATAATAGAGTATAGAAAAAATAAAAAATTTGAAGAGATAAAAGAAATAATGAATGTATCAGGTATAGGTGAATCCTTATATGAAAAAATTAAAGATAAAATTACTATTTAAAATATTATTTGTATTAGTATTTATAATATATATTTACGTATTTAATTCTAAATTAATATATAAAACTGATTATAAATTAGGAAACAATCATATAAATGGAACCATTATAGACATTAATAAAAAAGATGGTTATACTGATCTTATTGTAAAAGCTAAAGATAAAATAAAGGTTACATATTTAGGCACTGATTCTCTTGCTATAGGTGATATTATATCTTTTGATTGTTTGTTAGAATTACCTAGCAATAATACAATATTTAATTTGTTTAATTATAAAAAGTATTTACTTAGTAATAGAATTTATTATGTTACTACTATTAAAAATTTAAAAATTGAGAAACATAACAATTTTATAATTTATAAAGTTAAAAACTATATATATTCTAGAGTAGATAATTTAAAAAGTAGTTCTTATTTAAAGGCATTCATATTAGGAGATAAAACTACTTTAAATACCGATATTAAAGAAATATATAGTTTAAATGGGACAAGCCATTTACTTGCTATATCAGGAATGCATATTAGCTTGCTTGCTTTAATATTAAGTAAAGTTTTTAAATTTAAAGGTAATAATATTTTAATTAGTTTATTTTTAATATTTTATTTATTTTTAATTAATTTTACTCCATCTGCTATTAGGGCAGTATCTAGTTTTATATTTTCTAAATATATAGATAGTAAAAAATTAATATTTATAATTTTAATTATTATGTTACTATATAATCCCTTTTATATTAATAATACTGGTTTTATTTTTAGTTTTGTAATAAGTATATATTTGATATATTTTAAAGATAAAATAAATGGAAATTATATTGTAAAGATATTAAAAATATCATTAATAAGTTTTTTAGTAAGTATACCAATATTAATAAATACATATAACAGTATAAATTTGATAAGTCCATTTATAAATGTATTAGTAGTCCCATTTGTATCTATGATAATTTTTCCTTTATCAATTATAACTTTATTAATACCTTTTTTTGATAATATTTTATATGTTTTTATAATTATACTTGAGAATGTATCAATATTTTTAAATAAATTTAGTATTAATATTTCATTATGCAGTATAAATATTATACTAATATTTTTATACTATGTCATCATAACGCTTACCATATATAAAACTAAAATGAGTATATTGTTGTTATTTACGATTTTAATTCATACTAATAGATTTTTCTTAAATGATAGTTTTATTACTATGTTGGATGTTAAGCAAGGCGATTCTATATTTTTAAAATTAGAAAATAAATCTATATTGATAGATACAGGTGGATATTATAATAGTAATATAATTGATAATAGAACAATACCTTATTTAAAAAGCATTGGAATTTCTAAGCTTAATTATTTAATACTTACTCATGGAGATTATGATCATATGGGTGAAGCTATAAATCTAATTAATAATTTTAAAGTAGATAAAGTTATATTTAATTGTGGTGGATATAATGATCTAGAAAAAGAATTAATCAATGTGTTAGAAAAGAAAAACATTAAATATTACTCGTGTATTAAAGAACTAAATATAGATAATAACAAATTATACTTCTTACAAACAAAAGAATATGATAATGAAAATGATAATAGTAATGCTATTTATACAGAACTTAATGGTTATAAATTTATGTTTATGGGGGATGCAGGAGTAGATAAAGAAAAAGATATATTAGATAAATATAATATAAGTGATATTGATGTATTAAAAGTAGGACATCATGGTTCTAGTACTTCTTCTAGTAAATATTTTATTGATACTATTAAGCCTAAATATGGACTAATAAGTGTTGGGAAAAACAATAAATATAATCACCCAAATAAGGAAGTATTAAATAATTTATATAATTCAAAAATATATAGAACGGATCAAGATGGCAGTATTATGTTTAAGATAAAAAACAATAAATTAAAAATTGAGACATGTAGTCCATAGAAAGGAGTAAGATATGAACTATTACAACGAGATAAAAAATAAGTTAATAGATAATGAAGTTTATTCAAAGGTAAAGGACTATTCGAAAGAAAGACATAAAGTTATTACATATTTTGAAATAGGGGGATTATTAACTGAGGCTGGAGGAAAATATGGAGATAATGTTATAGATGAATACTCTCAAAAATTAGTTGTTGAAGTTGGTAAAAAATATAATAGAAGAACATTATTTAGAATGAAACAATTATACAATATATTTAGTAATGAAAAAGTGTCCACACTGTGGACACAATTGACATGGAGTCATTTAAGATTATTATTAAGTTTAGAAACTGATTCTATGAATTATTATATTAAAGATACAATAAATAAAAATTTATCAGTTAGAGAATTAGAGTTTAAGATTAAATCTAATGAATATGAAAGATTACCTATTGAAACTAAAAACAAATTAATACTTGATGATGAAATTGAAACAACAGATTTAGTCCCTAATCCCATATTAATTAGAAATAAGAATAATATTGATATAGCTACTGAAAAAGCGTTACATAATTTAATATTAGAAGATATAGAATCATTTATGAAAGAACTCGGTAATTCATTTGCTTTTATAGGTAGTGAATATAAAATTAAAATAGGTGATAGAAATCATTATATAGATTTGTTATTATTTAATGTAAAATTTAATTGTTATGTAGTAACCGAATTAAAAGTAACAGAATTTAAAGTTGAATATATATCACAAGTTCAAAAATACATGAACTACATAGATAAACATATAAAAGAAATAAGTAACAATAATACAATGGGAATATTAATATGTAAAAGAGAAAATAGATTTGTAATAGAATATTGCTCAGATGAGAGAATTGCTGTTAGAGAATATGAATTAGTGTAATTATTAAATAACTATTAATGAAAATAAAAAATAGGATTTTTGTAAAAACAATGTGTAAAATAAATAAAAAATATGAATATTTTTTAAATAAAATAATATACTAAAAGTAGGTCATGCATTTACAAGTAACTTTACTTGTTCTAATGTGTACGCTAATGCTTTTTAGCGTTTAATATATAGGGGTACCCCACAAAAAAACATGGTTTTATCCATGTTTTTTAATAGCATCATTTAATATTCCTACAATATCATTTGAATATTCTAAATTATATTTATTAATTATATCATCTATTAATAATTCGCTATAATCAATACCTAATTTATCAGATATACTAATTTTATTATTTTTAATATTTGATAAATATTCTTTAGTATAATCATTAGGAATTATTATCAAATCATAATCTTCGATGAATTTAATAAATTTATTCATTATTTCATTAGTTGTTTCTAAGTATTCAAATTTATCATTATCATAATTTGTCATTCTTAAAATATCAGGAATATTAATTTTATCTTTATTTAATCTCAAATTTAATTTTTTAGTTTTTTTCCCTTTTTTTATTGCTGATAATTGTGCAATATCACCAGTTATAGGATTTCTTGTAGTAGGAATTATTTCAACAATTACATAATTCATAAATATCACCTAGAAATAAGTATATCATAAATATAAAATAAAAAATACATTTTCATGTATTAATTATTTTTCTTAAGATTATCCATTGTTGCTTTATATGTATCTTTAATTGTGTCATCATATATAGTCATACCATATTTTTCTCTTAATCCAGCCCAATATACATATTTTGAATTATCACTAGATAATAATTCTTCAATTACACTAGATATTACTTTGTCTCTAACTGAATCAAGTGATGGTTTATCATTTTGACTAACTTTATATATTATATGATAACCATAATCTGTTTCTACAGGAGTAGTTGTAAATTCACCAACTTTAAGATTAAGTGATGCTTCCCAGAATTCTGTAACTAATCCTGATTCGTTTGTGAAGTTTTCAATTAAACCACCTTCAGATTTAGTTTGAGTATCATCAGATTTTTCTTTTGCTATTGATATAAAATCATTTTCTAAATCATTACTTTTCTTTAAAGTTTCAATTATTGAGTTAGCTTCTTCTAAAGCTTTTTTCTTAGCTTCAGTTTTTTCTGTATCACTCATACTATCAGTAGTATCAGGTTTGATTAATATATGTCTTACTGTATTTTCACCATATATATTTTTTTCATAGTATTCTTTAATTTCATCTTCAGTAATAACGTTTTCTTTTAAATATTTTTCTAAAACTGCTTCTTGCTTAGCATTGTTTTTTAACTCATTTAAGAATTCATCATTTGAATTATATCCATAATAAGATAAGAAAGATTGCCAATTTGATTTATAATAAGCATAGTACATATCATAATTAGATTGTGCTTCTTCTTCAGCACTTTTAATCATATCTTCAGTTAATTCTTTGCTAGTAATGTAATCATCAACTAAACTTACTAATACACTAGCACCATATTTTTCTTTTAATTTATCAAAAAAGTCATCTGCAGTAAATTGTTTATCAGTTACTTCTACAATAACTTCTTCTCCATTTTCAAGTTTTGGTGTGTTTTTACATCCAGTAAGAATAAGTGGAACACATAATAACAACAATAAATATTTTCCTTTTTTCATTTTCTAATTCCTTTCTTTATGATGTTTCCATCTTCAATAATTATAACAAAGTATATTAAAAAAAACAATATGTTTTAACTTTATCACCAAAGTTTCACATAAAAAAATTATAAAATTTTTTCATAATAAGCACCAATTTTGAATAATACCATACAATAGAAGTGAAAAGAGAAAAAGGAGGCTGATTTACATGTGTTGCAATAATGGAATTTCAGGTGCTGCTATCGTTTTAGTATTATTTATTCTTTTAATTATCATACTTGGAGCTTATATCTAGGAGGTTTAATATGTGCTGTAAAAGTGAGGCTAAGGCATGCAATACAACAACAACTACAAATACTTGTAATACAAAATCTAATATCGACTACATAATTATAATAGTATTATATATATTGTTAGCTATTATAATCGGTGCATGCTTATTTTAAGGGGAATTTTTCCTCTTTTTCTTTTATTAAAAATATGTAAAAAGTATTTACAATATTCCTATAAAATAGTATAATTGTGGTATCAAGTGGAGCAAAGTGTAAAAAAGTGGGTGATTTTAATGTTCATGGGGGAATATCATCATACTATAGATGACAAAGGTAGATTAACTATTCCATCTAAATTAAGAGAAGAATTAGGGGATAAAATAGTTATTACAAAGGGGTTAGATGGTTGTTTATTTTTATACCCAATTAGTGAATTTAAAAGTATTACTGAAAAATATAAGGAACTTCCAAATACAAAAGATGCCCGTAATTATTTAAGATTTTTTCTATCTGGTGCCATGGAAATAGAATTTGATAAACAAGGTAGAATAAATATATCTCAACCACTTATAAAGTTTGCTTCATTAGTAAAAGATTGTGTAATAATAGGTGTAAATGAAAGATTAGAAATTTGGTCTAGTGATAAGTTTGATAAATTCTTAGAAGATAACGAAGATTCTATTTCTGATATAGCAGAGAATTTATTCGCACAAAATTTAAAAATTTAAGGTGAGTTATGCATAAGAGTGTTTTATTAGAAGAATGTATTGAAGGTTTAAATTTAAAAGACGATAGTATAGTAGTAGATTGTACTTTGGGTAGAGCAGGTCATAGCAGTGAAGCTTTAAAGAAAATAAAAAATGGATATTTATATTCATTTGATCAAGATGAGGATAGTATTATAACTTCAACTGAAAAATTAAATAAAATATCAGATAATTTTAAAATTATTAATACTAATTTTGTTCATATAAAGGAAGAATTAAATAAATTAGGGGTAAATAATGTTGATGCTATAATGTACGATTTAGGTGTATCTAGCCCACAACTAGATGAAACTACTCGAGGTTTTAGTTTTCATAAAGATGCTCGTCTTGATATGAGGATGGATAAAAATAATCCAATAGATGCTTATTATGTTGTAAATAATTACACTTTAGATGAATTAATTAGAATATTAAGAAATTATGGTGAAGAAAAATATGCTACTAGTATAGCTCGAGGAATAATTAAAAATAGACCTATTACTACAACATTAGAACTTGCAGATGTTATTAAAGAAAATGTTCCTTTTAGCTATAAGAAAGATAAGCATCCTGCTAGAAAGACATTTCAAGCTATTAGAATAGAAGTTAATGATGAATTAAATGTTTTTGAAAAAAGTTTAACTGATGCTTTAGATTTATTAAATGTTGGTGGAAGAATTTGTGTTATTACATTTCATTCTCTAGAAGATAGAATTTGTAAAAATATATTTAAAAGTGTTAGTAGTGTAGATGCTAATTTAAAAAAATTACCTATAATACCGGATGAATATAAACCAAAATTTAAACTGGTTGATGTAATTGAACCAACAAGTGAAGAAATTTTAGAAAATCCTAGAGCAAGAAGTGCTAAATTAAGAATAATCGAAAGGGTAAGATAATATGAGAATAACAAAGGGAGAAAAAATGATTTATGTTTTAGGAATAAGCTGTTTATTATTAACAGTTTGTTTAAAAATATTTTTAGGCGCTAGTTTAGGAAACTTTCAAATGAGTAATGAAAAAATAAGATACAAGATATCAGTTGAAAAAAAAGATGTTGAAAGTCTTACTATGCAAGTAAATGAACTTACAAGTTTTGATAACGTTCAAAGTATTGTAAAAGATTTAGGTTTGGCGTATAATAATGATAATATAATTATAGTGGATGACTAGAGGTGAGAAAATGAAGAAGAAAGTATATAAATTTCCAGTTGTGGTTTTTATAATATTTTTTATCTTCATTTTTATTTTGTATTTACAATTTTTATATCTTTCATTATCTAAAAAAGTATATGGAATTGATATGAATAAATTTGCATCTAATAGAAACACAATATCTTCAACACTTTATTCAAAAAGAGGAACTATTTATGATTCTGATGGTAATATACTATCAGTAGATGTTTCAAGTTACACAATTGTAGCTTACTTGGATGAATCTAGAACAGGGGATTCTACAAAACTATATCATGTAAGTGATAAGGAAGCTACGGCCTTGGCGCTTTCAACAGTTTTAAATATGTCTAAAGAAGAAATACTATCGTATTTAAATCAAGATTTATATCAAACTTATTTAGGTGCAAAAGGAAAAAATATAACAGAAACAACTAAGAAAAAAATAGAAGATTTAAATCTTCCTGGTATAGAATTTGAAGAAAGTTATAAAAGATATTATCCTAATGGTGATTTCGCATCTTATATAATTGGGTATGCTAAGACAAAAAATTATTTAAGAGTTACAAATAATAATGAATATGATTTAAAAAAAATATTAAAAACTTTAATAGGAGATTATACTAATTTAACATTTAAAGTATATTCTAAAGATTATTTTGACTTAAGTGTAGATGGGGTAATAAATACAAAAGATATAGGAACAACAACATTAGAAATATATACAGATGGCAAATTATTAGATGATTGTGTAATAGAAGTTACTGATGATTCTACATCTGCTAAGTTAGAATCAAAAATAATAGGTGAACTAGGTGTAGAATCAAAGTATGAAGATATATTAAGAGGTATTAATGGATATACAGTTTACCAAGCTGATAGATATGGATACAAAATACCAAATACTAAAGAAACAACAGTACTTGAAGAAAATGGTGCAAATATTTATTTAACTTTAGATTCTAATATACAAAGAATTTTAGAAACTGCTGTAGATGAAGCCGTAGAAAAATATGAACCAGAATGGTTTACTATAAATATAATGGATGCTAAAACAGGTGATATTCTTGGAAGTGCTTCTAGTCCATCTTATAATCCTAATGATTTAAGTACAATAGTTAACTATGAAAATCCACTTACCTCATTTGTGTATGAACCAGGTAGTGTAATGAAAATATATACATATATGTGTGCTATAGAAAAAGGAACCTATAAAGGTGATGAAACATATAAATCTGGTGTAATTGATATAGAAGGAACTAAAATATATGATTGGAACAGAGTCGGCTGGGGAGAAATTACATATGATTATGGTTTTGAAAGATCAAGTAATGTAGCTGTTTCATATATAATGCAAAATTTTTTAACTCGTGAAGATTTGCATCAATGTTTTATAGATTACGGATTTGGTGCTAAAACAGATATAGAACTATCACGTGAATTAATTGGTAATATATCATTTACTTATCCAGTTGAAGTTGCAGCAGCCTCATACGGTCAAGGTATTTCGACAACTCCAATCCAACATTTGCAAGCCTTATCTATAATTGCTAATGATGGATATTTAGTAAAGCCACATATTGTTAAGAAAATCGATAGTGATGGAAAAATTACATATGAAAGAGAAGTTACTAAAACTAAAGTTGTATCTAAAAGTACTACTGATAAAATAAAAGAGTTAATGTATAATACGGTTAACGATGTAGCTGGTAATGCGACAGGAACAGGATATAGAGTAAATGGTCTTGATTTAATGGGAAAAACTGGTACTGCCGAAATATTTGAAGATGGATCTTATTCATCTAGATATATATATTCATTTTCTGGTATATTTCCTAAGGATGACCCTGAGATAATTATATTTTTGTCCATGAAAAGACCAAACATTAATTCATCAAGTACAATAAGAATTATAGGTCAACCTGTTATAGAATCGATTGCTAAATATAAGGGTTTAATTAAAAGTAATAATTCTAATAAAAATAATAAGTATGTTATAAAAAATTATATTAATAAAAATACAAATGATGTAACACTCGAATTAAAAGAATTAGGTTTTGATACTGTAATATTAGGAGACGGGGATAAAATAGTAAAACAATATCCAAGTAGTGGAACTGAAGTTATAACTAATGACAAAGTTTATTTAGTAACAAATAATAATGTTACTATGCCTTCACTTATTGATTATTCAAGAATAGATGCAATATCAATTTTAAATTTACTTAATATTAATTATGAGATTGAAGGTTATGGTTTTGTTACTGAACAAAGCGTTAAAAAAGGTGATGTATTACCAAGTACAATAAAAATAACCCTTAAACCAAAACATAATTTTGATTAAATATATTATACAAAAAAACTACCATTCGGTAGTTTTAATTTTATAAATAACAATTAAGCGGCTTTTTTTAAAGATCTTAATTCTCTAGCACTCATTCTAATAGTTTCACCATTATCAAGCGTTACTTTTTGTAAGTTTGGTTTTCTTGAATGTTTAGTAGCTTTACAAGAGTGAGATCTTAAGTTACCAGATAAAGGTTTTTTACTTGTGATTTTCTTAGCCATAAATTCCTCCTTGTTTACTTCTGCTAATTAATTTTACTATATTATTGTAAATAAGTCAAATAATTTATTTAAAAAAAGTTAAAAATATAGTAAAATGATTAAAAGGAGTGATAGCATGAATTATCCAATTTTTATAAAAACTGAAAACACGTTACTATCAAGTTTAATTAAAATTGACGATTTAATTAATTATGCTATCAAAAATAATATAACTACTCTTGGTATTATTGATGATAATATGTATGGGGTATTAGAATTTTATATGAAATGTATGAAAAATAACATAAAACCAATAATTGGTTTGGAAGTAGCGGATGTTATACTTTATGCAACAACATATAATGGATATATAAATTTGTGCAAAATAAACACCATAAAATCAAAAGATGATATTGATATAAATGTATTAAAAAAATATAAAGATGATTTAATATGTGTTATTCCTTATGAAAATGTTAATAAATATGATGAATATAATTTTTATAAATATGTTTTTAAAGGATATGAAAATTTAGATCAAAAACATAAATTAACAGGAGATACAATATATTTTAAAAGGGTTTATTATTTAAAGAAGGAAGATATAGAATATTTAAAATATTTATATGCCATAAAAAGTGGTATTTTAGTTAATGATATAAATATTAATACAACTAATTACATTGATGAATATAAACTTTATTTAAATGAATCTAATACTAAAATATGTGATTTATGTAATGTTATAATACCGTTACATCAAGATTTGATTCCAGTTTATGAAACTTTAGATAATGATTCATATCTATATTTAAAAAAATTAGTCAAAGATGGATTAAAAAGAATCTTTGGAAGCAGAGTAGAAAAAAAATATATAGATAGAGCCAAATATGAATTAGATATAATAAATAAAATGGGATTTTGTAACTATTTTTTAATAGTTTATGATTATGTTAAATATGCAAAAGAACATGATATTATGGTGGGTGAAGGTCGTGGATCTGCATCAGGAAGTTTAGTTGCATACTGTCTAGATATTACTACAATTGATCCTATTAAATATGATTTATTATTTGAGCGTTTCTTAAATCCTGAAAGAATTAGTATGCCAGATATTGATATTGATTTTGAATATGATAAAAGAGATTTGGTAATAGAATATTGTATTAAAAAATATGGAGTTAAGAATGTAGCACCTATAATTACATTTGGAACACTTGGAGCTAAACAAGTTTTAAGAGATGTAGCTAAAAGTATGGGAATAAATGGTATTGAAAAACTACTTAAATTAATAGATACAAAAATATCATTAATAGAAAATTATAATAATAATGAAATTAAAAAATTATTACAAGATCCTACTTTAAAAAAATTATATAAGGTATCTATAAAATTAGAAGGAATAAAAAGACATACTTCAATTCATGCAGCTGGTGTTATAATATGTAATAAAAATCTTGATAATATACTACCTCTTATTTGGCATGATGGATTTTATATAACTGGTTATTCTATGGAATATTTAGAGGATTTAGGTTTATTAAAAATGGATTTTTTAGCTCTAAGAAATTTAAGTCTAGTAAGTAAAGTCATAAAAGAAGCAAATATTGATTTTAAGAAGATACCACTAAATGATCCTAAGGCTTTGGATATATTTAATACTGATACTACTGGGATATTTCAGTTTGAATCTAGCGGTATGGTAAAGTTTTTAAATAAGTTTAAGGTTACTAGTTTTGATGATATAGTTTCGGCTATTGCTTTATATAGACCAGGGCCTATGAATAATATAGATGCGTTTATTAAAAGAAAAAATAATATAGAATCTATTACTTATATAACTCCTTCTATAGAACCAATATTAAAAAGTACATACGGAATTATAATATATCAAGAACAAATTATGCAAATAGCTTGTACTGTTGCTGGATATAGTTTGGCTGAGGCTGATATTTTAAGAAAAGCTATGAGTAAGAAAAAAGAAGATATATTAATTAATGAAAAAGATAAATTCGTTAATAGAAGTATTAATAATGGATATTCTAAAGAAGTTGCAATTTCTTTATATGAATTAATATTAAAATTTGCAGAATATGGATTTAATAAAGCACATTCTGTAGCGTATGCTATGTTATCATATAAAATGGCTTATATGAAAGCTAATTACTATACGATATTTATGAAAAATTTACTTTCTATGGTTATAGGAAGTGATATAAAAACAAATGAATATATAAAATCTATTAGTATACCTATAGAAAAGCCAAATATTAATTTAAGTTGTAGTGATTATATAATAGATAATAATAAAATAATATATCCTTTTACAAATATTAAAAATATAGGTAGTATAGTATCTAATTATATAGTAGAAGAAAGAAAAAAGAAAAAATTTGAAGATATATTTGATTTTTTTAGTAGATGTTATGGTAAAATAGTAAATGAAAGTGTTATTAATACTTTAAATAAGGCTGGATGTTTCTTAAGTTTATTAAATGAACATACACTTGATTATAATATGGAAACTCTAATTAATTATAGTGATATAGGTTCTTTACTTTCTGATGATTTAAAACCTAATATAATAAATGTTTCTGAATATAATAATATTGAACTACTTAATAGGGAGTACGAAGTATTAGGCTTATATTTATCTGGTTTTCCAACTATCAAGTATGAAAAAAAGGATTATATAAAACTAAATGAGTTAGAGAAAAATTATAATAAATTTATAAAATGTGTAGTACTTATTGAAAAAGTTAAAAAAGTAACTACAAAAAATAATGAGATAATGTTATTTATAACGGCTACAGATGAAAAATCAAGTGCTACATTTGTACTTTTTCCAAAAAATTATACTGAAGTATTACCTAAGAGTATATATTTTATAAGTGGTAAAGTGGAAAAAAGATTTGATAGTTATCAGGTTGTTATAAATGAACTAAGGAGGTTAGAATGAAAAAAGGTTTTACGTTAATAGAACTTATTGCTGTTATAATACTATTAGGAGTACTTGGTTTAATTGCAACTGTAAGTGTAACAAATGTTATAAAAGAAAATAAGGGAAAGGCTTGTAATATACAGTTAAATAATATTATATCTTCTGCTAAGGCTTGGGCTAGTAAAAATACTTTTTCACTTCCAACAACGGAAGGCGAAACTGTAGTAATTACTATTCAAGATTTAAAAGATGCAGGATTTTTAGACGATAGTATAATAAATCCAAAAACTAATAAAGAATTTAGTAACAGTACAGAAATAAGAATAAAACGTGTATCAAATAATTATACTTATGAGTTAGGGGTTGAATGTTAATGAATATAATTGATATTGGTGTTGTAATATTTATATTATTCGGTTTTATATTAGGTTTTAAAAGAGGATTTACTAAAGAGGTAGTAAAAGGTTTAGGCTTTATTATAGTTATAGTACTTTCTTACTTATTAAAAAATCATTTATCAGTATTTCTGTATGAACATTTACCATTTTTTAAAATTGGAATATTAAAAGGTGTAGAGGTACTTAATATTTTAATTTATGAGGTAATTGCTTTTATAATATGTGTTATTATACTAAGTATAGCTTTAAAAATTTTAATAATGGTTTCTAGTGTATTTGAAAAAATACTTAATGCAACTATTATATTAGGTATTCCATCTAAAATAGCAGGTGGTATAGTTGGTATAGTATATCATTATATTTTAGCTTTTGTTATCTTATATATTTTAACTTTAACATGTTTTAATTTTTCTATGGTAACGGAATCAAAATTAAGACAAAACATAGTAAATAATACACCTGTTTTATCTAATATTGTTGATTCATCAGTAAATGTTATAGAAGAATTTATGTCGATTAAAGATAAATATGACGATAAAACAATATCAGAAAAAGATTTTAATTATCAAACTATAGAAATATTTTTAAAGTATAAATTACTTAAAACCTCATCTTTAGAAAAACTTATTGAAAGTGGTAAAATAACTGTATTTGATGATTATTATACATTAATAGAAAAATACAAAGGAGAATAGTTATGGAAATTAAAAATGAAGAAGAATTCAACAATTTTATAAATAAGGATTATGTTTTAGTTGATTTTTATGCTGATTGGTGTGGACCATGTAAGATGTTATCACCTATAGTAGAGTCTTTAGCTACATCTAGAAGTAATATAAATGTAGCTAAGGTAAATGTAGATAATAACAGTGAAATAGCAAGAAGATATGGAGTTATGTCTATTCCAACACTTATTTTGTTTAAAAATGGTGTATTACAAGATAAAAAAGTAGGTTTTACACCTTTAGAATTATTAAATGAATGGATTAATGATTATAGATAATGCAAAGATATTTTAGTAGTAAAAAAGAAAATAATTTATTTACACTTTCTAGTAATGATATGTATCATATTAAAAAAGTTATGAGAATGAAACCTAATGATACTATAGAAGTTGTGTATGATGAGTCTTTATATATATGTACACTTGATAGTGATTATAATGTAGTTATATCTGATTATATTAATAAAGATAATGCTAAAACAAAACATATAACACTTTGTATTCCACTTTTGTCTGATCAAAAATTTAGTTTTATATTACAAAAAGCAACAGAACTTGGGGTAGATGAAATTATACCTGTTATGACAAATAGGAGTATTGCTAAAATAAATGATGTAGATAAAAAACTAATTAGATGGAATAGTATTTGTAAAGAAGCATCAGAACAGTCTAAAAGACTTGATATACCTAGTATTAGTACAATAAAAAAAATAGATGATTTATCTATTTCTGGACTTAAAATAGTTTGCAGTACTAAGGAAAACTTAAAAACTATTAAAAATGTATTACAAAATAATACAAATTGTGATAAAATGGTACTGATGGTAGGTCCTGAAGGTGGACTTGAAGATGTAGAAGAAGAAAAATTAATTAATTTAGGCTTTATACCAGTTACTTTAGGTAAAAATATATTAAGGGTTGAAACTGTACCAATATATTTACTTAGTATAATAAATTATTTAGAGTTGGAGTGATAAAATGGAATTAGTATATATTATAACACTTATAATAGTTGTTATTGTTTTAATTATTTTAGTTGCAACATTAATGCCAAAAAAAATAGCACCAATTGAAAAGACAATAGATGATGTTAAAAATGAAAAAACTGATATTGAAAAAGTTATCGAATCTTTAGAAACATCAAGTAATGATCGCGTTATGACTACTTTTGAAGAAGAACAAGAAGCTAATGCAATTATTAGTTATCAAGAGCTAGTTGCTGCTGTTAAAGAAAAAAAGGCTACGATTGAAAAATCAAAAGAGCCAAATCAAAATTTACTTAATGAAGTAACTAGAGTTATAGAAAATGCTAAAAAAGATTCTATAACTGTACCAGAAGTGGAAGTTCCAACTCAAACTGTAAAACCAAAATTCAAAAATAGCGAATTTATATCTCCTATATTTGGAAAAACAACCAATAATGATGAATTTTTAAAAGAATTAAAGGATTTTAGAAGTAATTTATGAAATTCTATATAATTAATTTAGGCTGCAAAGTAAATGCTTATGAATCAATGGTTATGAGTGATTTACTTACAAATGCTTCTTATATAAAAGGTAGTATTGATGATGCTGATATATACATTATCAATACTTGTTTTGTTACTAATGTAGCTGAAAATAAATCATTTCAAATGATAAGAAAAGCTATTAGAAAAAAACATAAATTAGTTATTGTTTGTGGTTGTTTATCTCAAGTAAAAGAATCTGAAGTAGCTTCTATTGATGGAGTTGATATAATTCTTGGTAATAAGGATAAGTCAAAAATAGTTGAATATATTAATAATTATAGAGAAAAGATAAGTAAAATATACGATATTTCAAATAGTGAATTTGAAAATATGAAGTTAAATAATTTTAACAAAACTAGAGCTTTTGTTAAGATACAAGATGGATGTAATAACTTTTGCTCATATTGTATAATTCCTTATACTAGAGGTGGTTTAAGGAGTAAAGATAAAAATGATGTTATTTCTGAGGTTAAAGCTTTAATAGCATCAGGGCATAAAGAAATCGTCTTAACAGGTATACATACTGGTAATTATGGCAATGATAATTATTCTTTTGCTGATTTATTAAATGATTTAGTTAAAATAGATGGACTTAAAAGATTAAGAATTTCTTCAATAGAAGCTACAGAATTAAATGATAAGGTATTAGAAGTAATTAAAAATAATGATATTTTAGTTGATCATATGCATATTCCTATTCAATCTGGAAGCGATAAAATATTAAAACTAATGAATAGAAAATATGATAAAGAATATTTTATAAATAAAATTAATGAAATAAGAAATATAAGATCTATGATATCTATAACAACAGATGTTATAGTAGGTTTTCCTGGTGAAGATGAGGATAATTTTAATGAAACAATAGATACAATTAATAAAATTAAGTTTTCTAAGCTTCATGTATTTCCTTATTCTAAAAGAGAAGGTACTAAAGCTGCTAGTATGCCTTTACAAGTTGATGATATAACTAAAAAAGCTAGGGCTCATAAATTGATCAAATTATCAGAAGAATTAGAAAAAGAATATTTTAATAAATTTATTGATAAAGAATTATATTTTATACCTGAAGTTTATAAGGATGGATATTTAATAGGACATACTGGTAATTATTTACAAATAAAAGTAAAAGGAAATGAAAATTTATTAAATGAATTAGTACTAGTTAAAATTAAATCTGTAGATTATCCATATTGTGTTTCTGAAATAATTAATCAATAATATATGTATTTATTCCGTATAAATCATTTTCTGTATCAAAGAATATATAATTCATAATTGGATTATATGTTAAGTATGCAAAAATAATATAAACTAAAATAATTCCTGAAATTCCAATTATATTTTGGAATTTTATTTTGTTTAAATTTAAAATAAAATAACTAATTATTTCCTCTATTATGATTATTATAAATAATAAAAGTATACTTACTACCATATTTTCACCCATAATATTGTATATAGGTAAGTATATTAATAAATATATAAATATACCTATAACTGGGACTATAAAAAGTTGAAACATAAAATTATTTACTTTAATATATTTTTTTAATAGTATAAAATCAATTATTCCTCCCAATATAAATGATGTATATATAAGTTTCATATGTTCCCATATACTTTCATTTACTGGAGTAAATATAATAGATATTATATTAGGCAGTAGTTTATATGTAAAATGTAGTGGAAAGCATAGTAGAAAAACTATAAATAAATTTATAATCTTTATTTTTTTTAGATTCATAAGATCACCTTCTTTTTAATAATATGCAAAAAAAATAAAAAAATATGTCAAAATTTAATTGGATAATGCTATAAAACATATAAATTAGATAACAAGAAATTAATTTTTCTTGTTTTTTTGCATTTTTTGAAAAAAGTTTCTCTAAAAAAAAGGATTTTAGAGATTTTTTTCGTATATAACTTATAGAAGGTAAAATAAAGATATTGTGATAAATTAATGTGGAAGGAGAATTTTTATTAAAACAAAATTAAGAGGAAGTAATGATATTGTCTTTAAGACAATA
>CAKPNP010000024.1 GCA_934169415.1 uncultured Bacilli bacterium | reverse complement strand
TGATAGATATATGCTTCGAGATTTAACTCAAACTGTAACATTTACTCGTGTTCAAAATATGACACCAGAAGAAAAAGAAAGGTTTGAAGAAAAACAAAAACAAGCTGGAAGAAGAAACTCTTATGGTTTAAAATTTGGACAAGTAAGTGAAGAAGAAATCATAAGAGGAGCAACAGAAAGTGGTGTAGCAGTATTCTTGCATGGACCTTCATCAGAGGGTAAATCTGCAAGAGTAAAACAAATAGATCCTACTTGTGAAATAATTTATCTAAGAAATGCAACACCAGAAAGGTTAAATGGTAAAAGTGTATATAATTCTGAAACTGGAGAAATGATAGATGTTAAACCAAGTTGGCTTAAAAAGTTAGAAGAAAAATGTGAAAAAGAACCAGACAGATTTCATATTGTATTTTTAGATGAAATTACAAATGCACTGTTTGAAAAATTGAAGGATAAAAAAATAAGAAGATTAAAGTCATATAAAGCTATAATTTCATCATTTAAGGCTATAGGATATGATATAGTAGATGATATAGAATTAGTTAAATTTTTAGATGATATATGTAATTTAGAAGAATTTAAAAATGGTCTATCTTCAATAGGTGTTTTATGTAGTGCTGGAGTTTTATCAGAATTAGAAAGTATGAATTATATTATAAAAAATGATAAATGTGAAGATATAGAAAATGCATTAGAAGAGTTATCTAAAGTAGAAAAACAATTTGATATAGAATTACCTGTTATTTTAACTAAAGAAGAAATTGAACGTCGAAAAAAAGAAGTAGAAGAACATATTGAAAAAGAACGAATTGAACGTGAAAAAAGAGAATTCAATGAGATAAAAAATAATTCATCAGCTATAAATTATATATTTGTTGGTAATGGAAGTGGCAGTGAAGAAAATGCAAAATATTTTGATAAAAATGGAAATCGATAGATGCATCTAAATGTAATGAATTATATAACTATACAATAAATATATGTAATACTTAAGTAAAAATAATAATGATAAAAAAGAAGCGGATACATATTTGGCTATTAATACTGAAAAAGGAAACAAATATTTATTTAAAAAAAATGCTAAATCTGAAATATTGTGTTTTTCTGATAGTATTACAGATGATGATCTGAAAAGAATATATTACATGCTTAGTGGTAATTATAAATCACTTGAAATTTTTAAAGAATATCTTTTGATTGCTTTTAAAGAAAAAGAATATTTGATTTTTCTTGTAGAAAAACGTTTAAAGTGGTTAAACGATATTGAAAAATATTCTGATTTTGGTGATAGTCAGTTATATAATTTTGGTGATACTCAAATTTTCTTTAAATGTGATAGACATTTGTCTGATGATTTTATAACTTATGAATACAACATTAAAGCAAAGATGTAAAATGAAAATGATTGGGAAAAATTTTATAAGTCTGAAAAAAGAGAATATTATTATACAGGACAACGCTGTGTTGAAATTTGTGATTATGCATATAAGCCAGAGATTATAAAAAAATTAGGTATTAATTATATTCGTGAAAATTTAGGAACAGATTATGACAGACGTATATTTGACTATTATATTGAGGATAATAAAATTAAATGTTTATATTATGGAAACAAAAGATGAAAAAATATGTGTTAAAACATATGACATGAAGAATTTAAAATTTAAATATGCTGAAAAATTAAGTACTAGTATAGTACTTTTTTTGTATATATTTTAAATTGACAATATTTATAATTAATGATAATATTTAGATAGTTTTATATCGAAACTCTTGATAAAATGGTTAAAAATTTAATCAAAAATTAAAAAAATTGTGTTTTAAGGAGTTGGTATGATGGAAATAGTTAATTGATAGGTAGAGTAATGTAGAACTTAATGAATTAAATCCATCAGAAAGAGAAGTACAAGAAGTTAGATGGGTGAGTTTTAAAGAATTAGAGGATATGATGAATAATGATGAGTTTGTACCATCACTTGAATTGTATTATCCACTATTAAAAAAACTTATTGAAAAATTATATATAAGCTGCGATGGATAGTACTTTTTTTGTATATATTTTAAATTGACAATACTTATAATTAATGATAATATTTAGATAGTTTTATATTGAAATTCTTGATAAAGCGGTTAAAAATTTAATCAAAAATTAAAAAAATTGTGTTTTAAGGAGTTAGTATGATGAAAATAATTAATTTATATAAAAATCTAAATTAGATAGCAATAATAGATTAATTTTGTTATAGGATGATATTTTAATATGATAAGAGAGTGGTTGAATGGAAAATATTGAAAGAGAAATTAAAATATTAAATATTGATGTAAATAAAATAAAAAGAGTATTGAAAGAAAATAAAATTGAACCGAAGGGAAAATATATTCAGGACATATATACTTTTGACATTCCACCAGTGGATGAATTATATAAAAAGTATGTAAAAGATTTCATTAATCTAAATGACAGTAGAGCACTAGTTAAATTAATTGAAGAAGTAAGACCATGTTTTACAAAAGAAGATATAGAAATATTTAGAAATCAATTAGGGTACTCTGATATTATTGATTTTATTAAAGACGAATGTTGTAACAAAGATTTGTTGAATTCTGAAGTTTTAATTAATGTTATGAGGAAAACAAATGAAAACTTTAGTAAATGGATAAGATTAAGACAAACTGGTGATGAAACAACCATAACTATAAAGAAAATAATTGACAGTAAGGGCGAGTATAAACTTGATGCAGTAGATGAATTAGAGCTTAACGTTCCTGATATAGAATTTGGAAAACAATTTTTAGAAGATTTAGGGTATTTTTTTGCTAGACATCAGATTAAAATGAGAATTGCATACGATTTTAAAAATACTGAAATAGTAATAGATAAATGGCCAAAACTTGCTCCATATTTAGAAGTTGAGGGACCAAGTAAAGAAGAAATAGATGAAGCTGTTAAAATGCTTGGTTATTCTGTAAATGATGAAATTATAATTAATACAGATGATGTTTATATGAGAGAATCTGGTATAGATATTTATGCAAAAGAATATAACGATTTATCATTTGATGAAAAAGAACAAAATGAAGTAGATGAATATTTGCAATTTTAATGACAAATATAATGGTTTAAATAATCTACAAAAATCAATAAAATGACTTTTGGGATTCAGTTCAAAATTTATTTTTATATAATATGTTTTTAGAAGTGAATTAATTTCTGTATTTTTAGTATATACATGATATTGAAATGTTAAGCTAATATTTTGAACAAATTTAAAATTTGACAAACAAATAAAAATGTGATATCATACGACACAAATAAAGGGGGAAAATTCTTGTGATAAAAAAAACAGAAAGTACAGTTATTGAAAATATTGTAAAAAGAAATCAAAATAACTTGAATGGAGTAGCTTTTGAAAGTTTTGGGAGTAAATTAACTTATAAAGAATTCTTTGATTTAGTTGATACCTTAACGAAAGGTTTTATTGAGTTAGGAGTTAAAGATGGTGACATTGTAACAATGTGTATGGCTGGAACAGTTGACAGTATGGCCCATTTTTATGCATTAAATAGGATTGGCGCTGTTACACAATTGGTTAATCCCAATTATTTTAAAGTAAATAGTAAAAAATATATCAATGAAACAGGTTCCAAGTTATTAATTGTATTAGATAGATTTTATTCAATGTTACAAGATGCCATTGCTAATACTAATGTAGAAAAGGTTATGATTTCATCTATTACTGAACAAGCATCTTTTTTATACAAAATATTAGTTAAAAGAAAAAAATTAAAAAAGGAACAATTAATATCAGGCATTGATTATATTACATATCCTGAATTTAGTAGATTAGGTTATAATTCTATAAAAGAAATAGTTTCACCTGAATTTGTAGAACAAAAAGAAACTGCTATTGTATATACGAGTGGTTCAACAGGAAATCCAAAGGGGGTAGTTTTAACTAACGATTCTATGAATAATATGATTTCAATATATGATGCAAAAGATGGATTTGGTTCAAAAGTTGGTGATAGAAATTTAGTATTAATTCCACCGATGTATGGAACAAGTTTATGTCATTGCATAAATACGCCATTGGCATTTGGATGTACTAATATTATGCAACCTGTTTATAATCCACAAACATTTTTGACAAACTTAAAGAAATATGAGCCAAATATAGTCGTTGGTTCATTAGGACATTATATTAGTTTGTTAGATAAAGACATTAAAAATGGTAGTTTATCATTTTTGGATATGCCATTTACAGGTGGAGAACCACTCCCTACAAAATTGGCAATGCAAATAAATGAAAAAATGAGAAAAGCCGGTGTGAAAAAAGATTTGATTATTGGTTATGGTATGAGTGAATTTGGTACTATGACAATGTTTAATATGGATATTGAAGGTAGAACAAATGAATCTGGTATGTTAATGCCATTTGTTGAAGCTAAAATAGTAAATCCAATTACAAATGAATCAGTAGGAATTAATGAAAAAGGAATTATTAAAATTTCAACACCAGCTATTATGAAATGTTATTTAAACAACACTGAAGCTACTGAAAAATTTCTTGAAGTTGAAAACGGTACAGTTTGGGGAAATACTGGGGATGTAGCAACGGTAGATGAAAAAGGCGTTTATAGAGTTTTAGGAAGAAGTACAGATTCATTTATTGATTCAAATGGAAATATAGTATATTTATTTGAAATAGAAAATAAAATTGCAAGTAATAAGTATGTTAAAGAATGTGAATTGGTTCCTTTAACAATAGATGGAAAAGTAGTGCCAGTTGCACATATTGTTTTAGAGGAATCAGCAAAATGTTTACCAATAGATGTTCTTTCGGTTATCAATGCCGAATGTGTAGAAGAATTTACAAATCCTGAAGCAATTCCTTATGCATATAAATTAAGAGATAAATTTCCAACAAGCCCAATAAGTGGGAAAAGGGATTATGAAACATTAAAGTATGAGACAGAAAACTATTTACAAATTACTAGTGATGGTATAATTCCAACTTCTATTGTTAGTGAAGAAAGCAAAAAAGAGAATGAAATTGAGAATGTTAAGAAAATTAAAATGAGTTTATAGATCTTAAAGACAATTAATGTATTGTCTTTTTTTGTAAAAAAATGTTATAATATCTTTGTAAGGTAGAGGAGGCATGAGATGAATTTTATAGGTTTTCCAATATCTGCACTATTTTATGTAATAATTTTTTTAATAGTACATTTTTCAAGAAAGCGAATTAAGATATTCGAAAATAATTTATTATTAGGAATAATGATACTAAATTTAGTTGGATTACTTTTGGAATTAGGATGTTATTATGTAGTAATTTTGACAAGCGCAGAAACTTTTTTAGAAATGTTTATTCTAAAATCTTATGTGGCATATATTGTTACATTTAACTTTGCCTTAAATATTTATTTGATGTTATTAACGAATAAAAAATATGGCAAAATGGATTTTAATATAACAAAGGTTTTTAAACGAGATTTGTTATTGTCATTCATTCCATATTTATCTATGATAGTTGCCACCTATTACTTTCCATTGTATGTTTTTAAAAATGGTGGGTATTATACATATGGTCCAGCAGTGGATTTATTGTTTATTGTTTCGGGATTACAAATTGCAATATGGCTTAGTAGAAGTATCATTTCAATATGGCAAGTTAAGAATAAAAGTAAACAACAATATGCTATTTTGATAGCAGTGTTTCTATTTGGAGCACTAGGAAGTTTAACTCAATTTATTGATAAAAGAATTTTAATTTTAACTTCTTTGCATACAATGATACTTATAATAATGTATTTTTTTATTGAAAATCCTGATGTTAAAATGATAGAACAATTAGAACTTGCTAAAACTCAAGCAGAAAAAGCCAATCGTGCTAAAAGTGATTTCTTATCTAGTATGAGTCATGAAATAAGAACACCACTTAATGCTATAGTAGGGTTATCAGAAGATATAATGTCTTATAGTGATAGTGTACCAAAAGAAGTATTAGAGGATTGCACTGATATACAAAATGCTAGTCAAACTTTACTTGAAATAGTAGGTAATATATTAGATATTAATAAAATAGAAAGTAATAAAATGGAATTAGTAGAAAAGCCATATAATTTTAAAGAAGAAATAACTAAAATGTGTAATGTAACTATAACACGTATTGGAGAAAAAAACATTAATTTTAGTTTAAATATGGCTTTAGATATACCAGATGAATTAATAGGGGATAAGGGTAAAGTTAAGGAGATAATAAATAATTTATTAACAAATGCTATAAAGTATACTAATGAAGGTGAAATTAATCTAGATATTAAGTGTATAAATGATTTTAATAAAAATATATGTAATTTAATAATTAGTTGTAGTGATACTGGTAGAGGTATAAAAGAAGAAAATATAAGTAAATTATTTACAAAATTTGAAAGACTTGATATAGAACGTAATACTACTACTGAGGGAACAGGGTTAGGACTTGCTATAACTAAATCATTAGTTAATATGATGTCTGGAAATATTAATGTTAAAAGTAGTTTTGGTAAGGGTTCAATATTTATAGTTCAAATACCACAAAAGATAAGCAAAATAGAAGTAGCTAAAGTTATAGAGCCTAATATTACAAGTGATTATGGAACTAAGAAAATATTAATAGTAGATGATAATAAATTAAATATAAAAGTTGCTACTAAAGCTTTAAGTAATTTTAATTTTATAATAGATGAGTGTTATAGTGGAAAAGAGTGTTTAGATAAAATAAATAGTGGTAATTCATATGATTTAATATTAATGGATATTATGATGCCTGAAATGTCTGGTGAGACTACTTTATCAAAATTAAAAGAAAATAGTAATTTTAATATTCCTGTTATAGCACTTACGGCTGATGCTTTATCTGGAGCTAGGGAAAGATATAAAAGTGAAGGATTCACGGATTACATTCCTAAACCATTTACTAAAGAGGAAATAAAACAAAAGTTAGATATGGTATTTAATAAAAATAATAATTTAAATGTATCACATAAAAGTATGGACGAGATATTTTCTGATGATATAAATAAATCATATAAAGATCCTAATTTAACTACTTATGTATATGATAGTTCTACTAAAAAAGAATATGTTATAAAAGATGGTAAAAGAGAAAATTTTAAGTAAAAAATAATATTTCAAGATATTATTTTTTTGTGCTATAATCATGATAGGTGAATGGTATGAAGTTTAAGTTAACTAGTGTTTTAAAAATACTTTCTTATGTGTTTCTTTTTTTATTATGTTTAGTTTTATTATTTTTTATAATAAGTATTCCTTCTTTTAGAATTAAGGAAATTATTCTTTTAATTATATTAATATCTATTATAATACTAAATATAAAGTGTTATAAAAATAATAGAAAATCTAAAACATGGATAATTTTTTTAGGATTTATAATTCCTTTTGTATTTATATATTTATTGTATATAGTATTTATAGCATTTTCTATTCCTATGCTGTTTTTAGATATATTATCTATTATAATATTAGTTTTTTCAATTCTTACGGCATATAAAATATATACAGATTATATTAAATATGGAAGTAAAATATTTAAATTTAAATCTGATATATCTTTTACTGAAATGGAATTAATTAGTAAAGATATTGAAAAAATAAATACATATCAAAAAATAATAACTTTAAATAATAAAATTATTGTTATTAATAAAAGTGGTATTTTTGAAATTTTAAAAGTGGGTAAGGGAATATTAGAAGGATATTTAAGTGATAGATATTGGTTATTTAATAATACTAAAGTTAATAATCCCTTTAAATATATAGGTAAAAACATGTATAATTATTTTATAATGGGAGATACAGTTTTTAAAACAGACGCTAAAATGGTCAGTAAAAGTAATATTTATTTTGAAATAAGTAAGTATTTAAATAAAAATGTATATAATAATATCAAGATAGATAATATATATAATGATATAATAAATGAGTGTAAACAATTGTCAAATTAATGCATATTACTTGCCAAATATTAATTAATAGATTATTATTAAAATAGAGGTGATAACATGATATATCCATCTATAGATAAATTACTTAATCAGGTTGGATCTAAGTATTTATTAGTTAACCTAGTATCTAGAAGAGCTAAGGAATTAGAAGAAACTAAATCATATCAATTAAGAGAAAATGAGTATAAATCTTCAAAAGAAATTGGTAGAGCTTTAGAAGAGGTTGCTAGTAATAAAATTATATTAAATGAAAAGATATAGTTCATGTAAAAGAATAAGAATTATTAAATAATTCTAATAAAAGGGTAAAAAAAGAACTATTCAATCATGAATAGTTCATATAAAAGAATAAAAAGGGGTTGGCTAGTGTGATACTAGCACCAATTCAGATATTTCCGAACTGGTGATATATATACTAATCGATAAAGGTGATTTTGTCAACCTTTTTTTGTTAAAAAAATTAAAATTTTTAATTTATACCTTTTTTAAGGGTATTTAATATATATTCTTTAGAATTTTCATCTGAATTTTTCCAAAGAATTTCAAAAAAAACTCCTAATCCTGGTAATGTAATTTCATCATTTTCTTTTATTGATGATTCTATAGATGATTTATATTCGTCTATATCGGCTCCTTTAAAATTTTTAACTATGTGTTTTCTTATACTTATCATATATTCTCCTTTCTTTTATATTTTGGTAGTTATAAATTAAAATATGTATTTATTTTTTAAATATTATGTTTAACTTTTATATGATGGTTTATATATGAACTTTTTCATATAAAATTTTAGACATAATATTTTTATATGAAAATTATTTAAATGTATGATTGGTTTAAAAAGTTATGCTATTATGATATAATTATTATTAAATTAAATACGGAAAGAAGGTATATGAATGTATAGTGTATTATTAAGTAACTATGAATTAGGAATGGAGTTAGTTCATAATGATTTAAAAAAAATCATAAAACCAACTGATAGAGTAGTTATTATTTCATGGACTTTTCCAACTGAGATTGATTATGAAACTTTTAATAATGTATGGTTCCCTAAATATGGAAGAAGATACAATAAATATGTTACTCCTTTACTTAAATACGGAATAAAAGAAGAAAATATAAGTATTTTAAATTGTTATGAAGAAAATAAGGATAAATTTAAAAAGATAATTGATGATAGTGATATTTTAGTAATAACTGGTGGTAATCCAGAAATGCTTTATAGTAAGGTAGTACAAGAAACTGAACTTTTATATAATATAAAATATTATAAAAAACTAATTATTGGTTTTAGTGCTGGTGCTGAATTACAATTAAAAAGATATTTTATAACTGCAAAAAATAATTATTATAAGTATTTTGCTTTTTATGATGGTTTTGGAGTAATGGATGATCCTTTTTACTTTGATGTTCATTCTATAAATAATAAGTTTTATTTAGATAAATTAAAGAAAATAGCTTTGGAAAAGAAAAAAGATGTCTATGCTATATTTGATGATGGTGCAATTGTTTATGACAGAAAGCTTTTTAAAATAAATTCTTATGGGAATGTAATTAAATTTAATAAAAATGAATGATATAAAGTATTAGAAAATTATAATAATGTAATTAAAAAAATGTTATCATAATGTTATACTTAAAAATTGTTTGAATTTTATTATTTTATATAGTATAATATTCTTGGAGGTAATCGTATGGTATATATAATTATTGCATTAGTTTTAGTTTTAGTTATTTATTTTGTTTCAACATACAACAAGTTAGTTGTTTTAAGAAATAAAGTAAAAGATGGATGGGCTCAAATAGATGTTTTATTAAAAAGAAGATTTGATTTAATTCCTAATTTAGTTGAGACAGTAAAAGGTTATAGTAAACATGAAAGTGAAACTTTTGAAAAAGTAATAAATGCTAGAAATAGATATAACTCAGCTACTGATATTAATGATAAAATCAAATCAAATAATGAAATTAGTGAATGCTTAACACATTTATTTGCACTTCAAGAAAGTTATCCAGAATTAAAAGCTAATACTAACTTTTTAGATCTTCAATCTAATTTAAAAGAAACAGAAGATAAAATCCAATATTCAAGACAATTTTATAATGATTCAGTTTTAAATTATAATAATAAAATTGAAATGTTCCCTTCTAATATTGTTGCTTCAATATTTGGTTTTAAAACTATGACATTCTTTGAAGTAGATGAAGAATCTAGAAAAAATCCAAATGTTAAATTTTAAGCTTACTATATGTAAGCTTTTTTGAAAGGAATTATATGAAAAAAGTTTTATTAATGTTACTTTTTATGCCTTTTATAGTATTTGCTAAAGATTATAAAATAGATGAATATAAAATTTTAATAACACCTCTTAGTAATGGTGATGTTAATGTAAAAGAAGTATTTTCTATGAATGATTTATATAACGGGTATGAAAAAGTAATACAGTATAAAAACAATTATGAGGGATATATAGGTAGCATAACATCAGCAACTGAGGATATGCATATATATAATGCAGATAATGTTATATTAAATGAAATAAGGGGAGTAAATTATAAAACTGATGAGATATTTTCAAATTATGTTTTAAATGGTGATTTGTTTTTTAAATCACAACAAAGTAAAAAGGGTGATTATGGCACTTATAAAGAAGAAAGTATGCCAAATTTAAAAAAATATAAAATATATAATTCAAGTAAAATGAATAAAGATTTTTATATTGATTATACAATTAAGAATTTATCTATAACACATAAAGATGTATCAGAAATAGTTTATGCTTTTAATTCTACTGAAAGTATTAAAAATATGATTATATATATAAATATACCTAATAATTTAAACTATTTTGATGTATATGTTCACAATGTTTCCTTTAAAAGTGAGAAGATAGATAATAGTAATGTTGTATTATATATAAATGATATAAGTGAGGATTTTAAATTTGATATAAGAATTATTTGTGATAAAAATAATTCTTATAATAAAAAAACTAATGAAGTTATATATGAAAAAATAAATAAGATAGAAAAATTATTAGATAGTGAAATAAAAAACAGAAAAGATATAGAATATAATGAATATAATAATTTAAAAAGTCTAGCTTATGATTCAGTTAGTGAAACTTCCAATAAATTAGATAGAGAAAGTTATGAATATGCAGTTAAAACTGTTGCTTTACTTAAAGACAATGATGTATTAAAAACAGAACTTTTAGTTAAACTTATGAATTTGGAATCAAAAATATATAGAAAAGAGATAATTACTAAAATAATCAATTCATCTATTTTAGTTTTATGGTTTTTTGGACTAATTATAATGTTATATTTTATATATAAAAAATATGATAAATGGTATAAGATAATATTTAAAAAAGAATATTTGAGTGATATTAATTATATTGAACCTATAAAAGTTGGATATTTAATGAAAAAAAGAATTAGTAATAACGATATTGTATCCTCATTATTAAATTTAATATATACTAATAAAATTGAGTTTAAAAAAATAAATGAAAATAATTTTTCACTTAAGTTAGTAAGTGATGAATTAGATGGGCAACAGAAAAAATTAATAAAATTGATTTTTGATAAAAAAGATAATATCACTTATTGCAAGGTTATTTCTAGAGTTTCAAAAAATCATAATTATTTTATAAATGAGTATTCAAATTATATAACATCATCTACTTTTGATAGTGAAGAAGAGGATTATTATGTAGATATGATTATTCCAAAAATTATAGGAATTAGTTATTCTGTAATTGGTGTTATAGCATCTATTTTACTTATGGGTAAAAGTATTTATTTTTCTCCTTTTATAATTATATTTATTTCATTTTTATCTCTTATTTATTTTATATTTGCAAATAAAAAAACGATGAGAGGTAATGAGTATTATTCTAGATGGATAGCATTTAAAAATTATTTAAACAAAGTAAGTATGAATGAACTTAAAAATAAAAATGATGATACGTTAAACATGTATATAACATATTCATTGGTTTTAAATAATTATGATAAATTACATAAGAAATTAAATAAGATAGGTAAGGATACATACATAAGTGATACTATGGTTATATTTATAAATACACTTTTAAATGTTGCATACAATCATAAAAATATTGAATTATATGAAAACTAAAAATATTATGAGGAATAAGTAATGAAAAAAGAATATAAAGTAAAATTACTTAAAGATGAAATGAATACTAAAGATACTTATTTAGAATGTACAGATTTATATGATGAAAATAAAGATTTAACTGGAGAGGTAATGTTTAGAAAAAAGGGGACCAAATTAGAAGTTCCTAAAGGAAAATATACAATCGTTGTATTAGCATTCATAGAAAACTCTAAAGGTGAATTTTTATTTCAAATGACATCTAAAAGAAAAAAACAACGTATGGGCAACAACTGGAGGACATGTAAAGTCTGGGCAAACAAGTAAGGAAGCTATTTTAGAAGAAATAAAAGAAGAACTTGGAATTGATATAGAACCATCCGAAATAAATTTTTTTAAAACTTATAAATATGAAAGTGCGTTTAAAGATGTTTTCTACATAAGAAAAGATATTGATATAAATAAATTGATATATGAATTGGATGAAGTTGAATACCTAAAATATCTAACAAAAGATGAAATTATGAATTTAATAAATAATAATGGTAATATCAGAAAAACAAATATTGATGCTTTTTTAGATATAATAAAAAATAATAATTAGTCTAGTTTAACTGTATTAAATGTTTTACTTACTAGGGTTCTAATTTGACAATATTAAAATAAGTAGTAGAATATACTTCTTAGGTGAAATATGCAAAATTTAATACAGTATAAAACAGAATTATTAAATAAAGAAAAAGAAATTAAAGCTATAGATTCTAAAATTATAGATACTTATTTAAAGGTTAATAGACTTTTACGCAATAAAGAATTTATTAAAGCTATATATATTTTATATCCATTATCTAATGTAAGAAGAACTTTGATAAATGAATTAGATACTTTAAAATCTAAGTGTAAACATGAATTAGTTATTAGAAAAGATAATGATACTAAATGTTTAATATGTGGTAAGAATACTAAAGCTTTAGAATATATAGATGTTAAAGAGTTTGATAATATTCAAGAGGCATATGATGTTATTAGTACTATTTTATTATTAGAATATGAACAAAATAATACTTTAACTATAGATAAATTTATTCATATGTTTAAAAGAAGAAAATAAATTTTTCTTCTTTTTTTATCGATACCTTGAATTTAGTTTAATTAAAATGTTATAATTTAATAGTTAGGATGTGAATATATGAATGAAGAAATTATTAAAAGTACAGCTTTAGCTCTTAATATAGCAGAGTCTCAAGTAAAAGTTGTATTAGATTTATTAAGTAGTGGTAATACTATACCTTTTATTGCAAGATATAGAAAAGAAGCAACTGGTGCTTTAGATGAAGAACAAATTAAAAAAATAGGTGAAATTTATGAGTACCAAGTAAATTTACTTAAAAGAAAAGAAGATGTAATAAGATTAATAGAAGAAAAAGGCTTGTTAACTGATGAGATTAAAAATAATATTTTAAATGCTACTAAACTTGTTGAAGTAGAAGATTTATATAGACCATTTAAAGAAAAAAAGAAAACTAAGGCAACAGATGCTATAAATAATGGATTAGAACCTTTAGCTAAAATAATTATGTCTTTTAAAGCAACTAATATAGAACCTATTGCAGAAAAGTATTTAAATGATAAAGTTAAGACTACTAATGATGCTATAACAGGTGCATTATATATAATTGCAGAATGGATTAGTGATAATGCATATTATAGAAAATGGATTAGAAATTATACATATAAAAATGGTACTCTTACTTGTAAAGTAAAGAAAGATAATCCTGATGTTAAAAAAGTTTATGAAATGTATTATGATTATAAAGAACCTATAAAGGAACTTAAACCACATAGAATACTTGCTATAAATAGAGCAGAAAAAGAAAAAGTTTTAAGTGTTTCTATAGATATAGATAGTAGTTATATATTTAATTATTTAAAGTCAAAGTTAGTTAAAAATACAGAAAATATAGAATGTGTTAAATATTTAGAAGATGCTATAAATGATTCATATAAAAGGCTTATTTTTCCATCAATTGAAAGAGAAATAAGATCTGATTTAACGGAAAAAGCAAGTATTAGTGCTATAGAAAACTTTAGTAAAAATTTAGAAAGTTTATTATTAACTCCACCAATGAAAGAAAAATGTGTTTTAGCTTTTGATCCTGGATATGTTAATGGTTGTAAAATTGCAGTAATTGATAAAACTGGTAAGTATTTAGATTCTACTGTTATAAAACCATTTTTAAATAATATTTCAGAGGATAAAGTTAAAAAATGTAAAGAGGAAATAGTTAATTTAATAAATAAATATAATGTAGATATAATTCCTATAGGAAATGGTACAGCATCACGTGAAAGTGAACAATTTGTATCTAGTATGATTAAAGAATATAATTTGAAATGTAAGTATGTAATAGTATCAGAAGCTGGTGCATCTATTTATAGTGCATCTTCTGTTGCTATAGAGGAATTTCCAGATTTAGCTGTTGAAAAAAGAAGTGCTGTAAGTATTGGTAGAAGACTTCAAGATCCATTATCAGAACTTGTTAAAATACCACCAGAAGGAATTGGAGTTGGGTTATATCAACACGATCTACCACAAAAATCACTAAAAGAAAGTTTAGATTTTGTTGTAAGCAAAGCTGTAAATAGTGTTGGTGTTAATATAAATACAGCATCAAGTTCAATACTAAAATATGTATCTGGTATAACTAAAAAAAATATAGATAAAATAATTAGTTATAGAGATTCTAAAGGTAGAATTAATTCAAGAGAAGAGTTAATAAAAAATAAAATATTAACTGATAAAGTATATGAACAATCTATTGGATTTTTAAGAATACCAGAAGGAAGCAATATATTAGATCAAACAAGTATCCACCCTGAAAGTTATGATATAACTAATAATTTATTAAAATTACTTAATTTTGAATTAAAAGATATAGGAACCTCTAAGTTAATAGATGCTTTAAATGGTATAGATAATATTGAATTTGCTAAAAAATTAAATACAGATGTTTATACTTTAGATGATATTATTAAATCACTTATAAGTCCACTTAGGGATCCAAGAGATGAATACCCACAACCTATTTTAAAAAGTGATGTTTTAAATATAGAAGATTTAAGTGTTGGAATGAAATTACAAGGAACCGTTAGAAATGTGGTTGATTTTGGAGCCTTTATAGATATTGGCTTACATAATGATGGATTAGTTCATATATCAAAAATTACAGATAAATATATAAAACATCCAAGTGAAGTTTTATCAGTAGGCGATATAGTTGATTGTTATGTTATTGATATAAATAAAGAAAAAGAGAAAGTATCACTTTCACTAAAAGAGGGTCTATGAAAATAATATTATTAACATTAATACTAATGTTATCTGGTTGTTTTGAAAAAAGTGGTTTTATTACTACTACTTGTACTAAAGAAGAAGTAGCTAATTCTTTAAGTAGTAAAACAATTTATGAAATAGAATTTAAAAAAGATATTATATCAAATGTTATAGTTACATATGAATATAATGATACTAATATAAAAACTATTGATTCTATTAAAAAGACTATTGATAGTAATGATAAATTTATAGAAGGATTAAATAAAAATGTAATAACTAATGATTTTAATAATTATAAAATAAGTTATACTATAGATAGTTCTTCTAGTAGTTTAATCAAAGATAAATATAATATAAAAGAAAAAAGAAGTGAACTTGTTACATTATTGAAAAATGACGGGTATACTTGTAAGTAGGTGAAAAATGGAAGGAATAATAAATGCTATAATTAGCTTGTTTAGTGGAATAACTACTAGTACTTATGGTAAGGAGATATTAATTTTTATAATATCAATGTTACCAATACTAGAACTTCGTGGTGGCATATTAGCAGCCGCTTTACTTAATATGAAAGGTTTAGAAAGTTTTATAATATGCGTGTTAGGTAATATAATTGTAATACCTATATCTTTATGTTTTTTAAGTTTTATATTTAAAATTCTTAAGAAAAATAATTTTTTAAATAAGATACTTACTAAATTTGAAAATAAAGTATTATCTAAAAGAGAAAAATTAGATAAATATGGTTATTTTGGCTTATTTTTATTTGTTGGAATACCTGTTCCTGGAACTGGTGTTTGGACAGGATGCTTTTTAGCTTCACTTTTAAATATGGATAAGAAAAAAAGTTTTATAGCAGCTTTAGCTGGAGTTATAATGGCTGCTATAATAATGCAAGTATTATCATTTGGGATACTTAAAAATATATTTTAAACATGAATTTATTAATAATTGAAGATGATGAAGCTATAAAAGATGGACTTAAATATTGTTTAGAACATGAAGGATATAATGTAGATGTAGCATCTAATGGAGAGACTGCACTAAAAAAACTAGATAATGTCAATTTAATATTATTAGATGTTAACTTACCTGATTATAATGGTTTTGAACTATTTAAAAAAATAAAAGAAACTCATGATATACCTATAATATTTTTAACTGCTAATGACTATGAAACATCTATAGTTATGGCTCTTGATATGGGAGCTGACGATTATATAACAAAACCTTTCAGAACTAAAGAATTAATTGCTAGGATAAAAAAGGTATTAAGAACAAATAATGATTTAATACATATTAAAAATATAACTATAGATTTAAATAAAGCTAAGGTTTATAAAGATGGGGTTGATGTTATGTTAACATCAATAGAATATAAAATATTACTAACTTTAGCTTTAAATCCAAATAAAGTTTTTACAAGAGAAAAAATACTTTCTGATATATGGGATGTAAATGAAGAATATGTATATGATAATACATTAACAGTTTATATAAAACGAATAAGAGAAAAAATAGATAGTAAAGATAATTCTATAATTGAAACAGTTAGAGGAATAGGTTATAGAATATCTAATTAAAAAAGTAGACTAATTTATTATTTTTTGATATAATTAATTAGTCTTTTATTTTAACTAAAAAGAAAGGAGTTAATATGGATATAAAAATTTTCGCATTAGGCGGATTAAATGAAATAGGTAAAAATATGTATGTTGTAGAAGTTGATGATGAAATATACGTATTTGATTCAGGATTAAAGTATGCGGATGATAAAATGTTAGGTGTTGACTATATTATACCTAACTATGATTATTTAATAAAAAACAAGGATAGAATACAAGGAATTTTTATAACTCATGGTCATGATGAACAAATGGGGGCAATTCCTGATATGTTAGTTGATCTTCCTTATGTAAATATATTCGCAACTAAATATACTTTAAATTTATTAAAAGAGGAACTTGCTTTAGAAAATTTAAAAGCTAATTTAATAGAAATCAAACCTCATAGAAAAATGAAAATAGGTAAAAATGAAATTTTCCCAATTAGCTTATCTCATAGTGTTCCAGATTCAGTTGGTTATGTTTTATATACTAAATCTGGTGCTATATTCTATACCGGAAACTTTGTTTTTGACCCATCTATGAAAGGTGCTTATAAGACTGATATAGGAAAACTTGCTTATGTTGGAAAACAAGGGGTACTATGTTTACTTAGTGAGTCAGTTTATGCTGATAAAATAGGTTATACTTCACCTAAACATAGATGTTATTCATATTTAAGTGAGGTAATTGCTGATAATCAAAATAGAATATTAATTAATATATATAAAGGTCAAATATATAGAATACAAGAAATACTTAATTGTATTGAAAATAGAAAAGTTGTTATAATGGGTAAAACTTTAGAGAGTAATTTAATTGATTCTATAGATAATGGATATATTAAATTTGATAAATCTAAAATAGGTAATATTCATCACCTTGATAGTAATAGTGTAATATTAGTTTGTGATGAAAGAGAAAAACCATATTCAAATATGAAAAGAATTGTTAGAGGATATGATAAATTTATAACGCTTAAAGATACTGATACAATTGTATTTGCATCTCCTGTATATGATGGTATGGAAAAATCTGCTACAATGTTATTTAATGACATAGCTGAGTTAGGCTGTAATTTAATAACACTTCCTAAAAAAGATTTCTTATCAACTCATGCATCTTCAGAAGATTTATTATTGATGCTTGATTTAATGAAACCAAAATATTACTTTCCTGTAATTGGAGAGTATCGTCACCAAGTTGCTAACTATGAAGTTGCTAAAACATTTGGTATGAAAGATGAAAATATTATTTTAGCCCTAAATGGTAATGTTATAAGATTTAAGGATGGTAAATTAGTTAGTCAAGATGAAATAATTAAAACTGATGACATATTAATAGATGGAAAAACAGTTGGTGATGTAGGGGAATTAGTTATTAAAGATAGAGAAATGCTAGGTGAAAATGGAATAGTTTTAGCTGTTGCTATAATTGATAAAAAAACTAAGACTGTATTATCTAGTGATATAGTAACTAAAGGATTTATATATGTAAAAGATAATATGGAATTAATTAGTGAAGCTAAAAATATGATGTTAGAAATAATTAAAGATAATACTAAAGCTTCATATGTAGATTATTCTAAAGTAAAAAATGAAATAAGAGATAAAATAGGAAAATATTTTTATCAAGAAACTGAATCAAAACCTGTTATTTTAATAATGATGCAAGAAGTTTAAAAGTACCAATAAAATGGTATTTTTTTAATATATAAATTGAAAAATAGTGAGTATTATGATATTATTTAAATAGGTAAAATAAAGGAAGTAATAGTATGGTGAAATATAATGTAGCAAATAGTACCCATGGGGGGGGGGCTTAACTAAGTATTATGATGACTCTTAAACGTATATTTTGATATTTAAAGTATAATAATAAAATATATGATAATATATAAAATATACAATAGAAGGAGTTGATTATATGAAAA
>CAKPNP010000023.1 GCA_934169415.1 uncultured Bacilli bacterium | reverse complement strand
TAATAGTATCTTGCACCTACTATGTTAGTATTATAGTATGTTATCCTAATTGTTCTACTAACTGCCCATGTTCCACTTGGTGTTTGACTTACTTGTACTATTGTTGGGGCTTTAACTTCTGTTGTTTGACTACTTATACTTACTTCACTAGTTAATCCTACACCATTTGTACATCTTGCTTTATACTTATATGATGCATTTTGATTTAACCCTGTAAATGTATAACTAGCATTTCCTGTTACCCATGTAGACCCATTATTATTGCTATATTCATATTTTGTTATTCCTGTTTCTGGATCTGCGCAGCTTGCATTTATTGTTGCTCTATCAGATTTAACATCACTTACTGTTACATCTATAGTTGGTCTTGATTTATCGATTCTCAATGTATACATATTACTTGATTCACTTACATTTCCTGCATAATCTACTGACCTTACATAAAAATTCCACTGGCCTGCCCAAGATATTACATATGTGTACTGACTTCTATCAGAATTATAACTTCCTGACCAATTGTTTATATCATTTTCCCAATTTATTCCATCATGTGAATATTGGTAATATGATACTCCTACATTATCTTTTGACGTTGCTATATGATATATATTATTGCTTGTCCATGTTCCACTTGTATATAAATTTCCACTTGTACTAGATTTTCTTAATACTATTGTTGGTTTTTCTGGTCCTGTTGTATCCATATGTATGTGTTGAGCATCTGTCCAGCCCGATCTTCTACCCGCATTTGTTACTGCTCTAAATCTAGCACTACATGTGCTCCATCCATTACTTGGAATAAAATTACTTCCTGTTGTTCCATCCGAAGTACCATTATTATCTACGTCTATCTCATAGTATGCTATTCCTGATGATGCACTACTTGATAATGTTAAGTTATAATTATTTTTCCATGAACATGTATTACTTCCTCCGTTATATGTAATACTTGGTATGCTTGGATCTGATGATTCTATATTTGTCACAGTATATGTACTAGCAGTTTTATAATTTCCTGATGCATCTGTTGTTTTTGCATATAAATATCCGTTTTTTGTAAATTTTAAATCTACAGATAAACTAGTAACTAAAGTCCAATTTGTTCTATCATAACTATAGTAATATTTTGCATTTTCTACATTTGTATTATTATATGTTATTCTTAATGTTCTACTAATTGCCCATGTTCCACTACTTGGTTCTTGACTTACTTGTGTTATTACTGGTGTTGGTATTGTATTTGTTGTATTTGTGCTACTTGATGTATTACTTAATCCTGAGCCATTCGTACATCTTCCTACATATTTATAGCTTGTTCCTTGCGTTAATCCTGTAAATGTATAACTATTTGAGCCTGTTACCCATGTAGAGCCGTTATCTTTACTATATTCATATTTTGTTATTCCTGATTCTGTATCACTACATGTTAATGTTAATGTTGCTCTATCGGTTTTTGTTGAAACTTTCATTGTTATACTTGGTTTTGTTGTATCGATGTTAGCTATACTATATGTGCTTGTTCCTGAGATATTTGTATTATCTTTTGTTACTGCATATAATGTTCCATTACTTGTATATGTTACATTTATACTACTATTATTTGTTCTATACCATGTGTTTGCTACTAGGCTTGTTACACTTGATGTTGTACATGTACTTGGTGTATTTCCTGTTCCACAGCTTTGTACTACTACTCCACTTGCAACACTTGCTGCTACGCTTGATTTAAAGTAATATTCAGGATTTTCTATACCTTCTGAACTATAGTTAATTTTAATTATCCTTTGTTGTGCATATGATGTATTTGCTGGTATTTGACTTAATTGTGCTATTACAGGATTTTTAATATTCTCTAGTGCTACATTGCTACTTTTAACTGTTGTAAGTCCTGCATTATCTGTACATTTAACACTTATTTTATAAGTTCCTTTTGATAAATTAGAAAATGTATTATTATCTTGATATTCTTTATCATTTATACTGTATTCTTTTTTTGAGATTCCTGATATATCATCTGTACAGCTTGCATTTACTATTATTTTATTTGTGCTTGTTGTTATATTATATGTTAAAGTAGGATTAGTTCTGTCAACTTTATAACCTTTTGTACAAGTTGTCTTACCTACTTCTTTATTATTATATCCTGTTGCACATATTATTAAATTTTTACTTTCTTTTTCTACTGTTACTCTATTATTATAGTCTATATTAGGATTGCATTCAGATTCTTCAATACAATACTTAAAGCTATCATATTCGCCTTCTATATCAAATGTTGGTTTTTCTGTTATCCAAGATTCAGAATCTGGTGTTACATTAATTACAATTTCTGGATATGATGCTTTACCATTGCAAGTTTCATCATATTTAAATTCATATTGATTACTTCCTATAACCCATCTATATATTACACATCCTACTAGTTTTTGATTTGTTTTAGGATTTATTATATCACTTGATTCTATATAACCTTTATTTTCTAATTCATCGAATGTTAATTCTTTATATAAAGTGTTATAGCCTAAATTATTATATACACTATAATTTTTAGATATTTCTATAATATTATTTATTGTTTCTTCATATGCTTTATTTCTTGAACTATTAATTATATTAGTAGTTATTGGAACTGATATTAAAGCTATTATAGATAATATTATTATTACTGATATTAATTCTATTAATGTAAACGCTTTTTTCATATTAAACACCTACTATTCTTATTTAATTTTAACACATATAAATCTATTAAACAAGAAAAAAATATGTTATTTAATATTGTTTAGTTTCTTACTAAAACTTTTATTTGCAAAGTAAATATATAATTTTTTAGTCATTGGAAATATAGTTGAATTTAATGAAATGTTTTTATTATGATAAATTGCTTTTTTAAATTTTTTTAAACTTATACATAATGGAATATTTATTAATTTATAAAGTGGTATTTTATCACATTTACCTGACACTTCGCCTGCACCCAATTTTAAACATCCTTTATAATTATTATTCGTTTTTCTTGAAAATGTTTTAAAAATATCTATTAATATATCGTTATTATTGGATTCTAAAAAACCACAATTACATATAACATATATACTTTTATTTTGAATTTTATTATTTTCTAAAAATTCAAAATATTTTAAAACTATGCTTGGTGGACTGTCTAAATATAAAGGCATAGAAAATACAAATGTTTCATATTTATCTAAATCAGTAGAAAAAGAATTATATAAATACAATATATCCATATTTTCATTTAAATAATCTATATAATACTGTGAGTTAGAATTTTTTCTTTTAGGACTACCATTTATGTATAAGATCATATTAAATCTCCTATTCCATTTAAATTATCTATAAAGTATATATCTGGTTTTAATGTATTATAATTGATTGAATTTCTATTAACTAATTTAGTTAAAGTTTCTATATTTTCATATTCATAAAATATTACTTTGAATTTAATTTTTTTTGATGTTCTTGCTTCATGATGAATTTCTTTATTTCTAAGTACAAAATATGGTTTTACATAACTTATGCTTCTTTCTAATATTCCTTTTACAAGTGGACTATAACAGCCATATTTTCCTTTACTTATTATTATTAATTCATCACATGAACGCATATTTTCTCCCAAAGATTTTAAGGCATCATTATAAATACATTTAAGTGGTGTTTTTAACCAACACGAAAAACATCCTTTACAATAATTAGTAATATTATTGTATACTAAATCATCTTTTTGCAACTTCAAATATTTTTTATCTACATCACATATTATTATTCTCATAGTAAATTATATTAAGTTTTATAAATTTTATTTATTACAAAATATTACATATTGAAATATTTTATAAATTAAGATATCATTTTATTTAGAGGGATAATATGCATGAGAAATTATTAATAGAATATTATAATAAATTTAATGAAGATAAAAGATTAACTAGGCGTCATGGGAAAATTGAATTTATAACAAGTTTAAAATATATACATGAATATTTGAAAAATTTTGAAAATCCAAAAATTTTAGATGTAGGAGCTGGAACTGGAAAATATAGTATTACTTTAGCAGATGAAGGATATGATGTAACTGCTGTTGAACTAGTTAAACACAATTTAAGAGTTATAGAGAAAAATTCTACAAAGGTAAAAGCTTTTTTAGGAAATGCTATAGATCTATCAAGATTTGATAGTGAAGTCTTTGACATGGTTTTATTATTTGGTCCAATGTATCATTTATATGATGAAAAAGATAAGATAAAAGCACTAGAGGAAGCTAAAAGAGTTCTTAAAAAAAATGGTGTTATATTGGTTGCATATTGCATGAATGAATATGCGGTTATAACTCATGCATTTAAGGAAAATTATATAAATGAATGTTCAAATCTTTTAGATGATAATTTTCACTGCTTAGATCTTGAATCACAGTTATATAGTTATGTAAGAATTGAGGATATAAATAGATATAATAAAATAGCTAATTTAAAAAGAATTAAAATAATATCACCTGATGGATGCGCTAATTACATAAGGGATACTTTAAATAAAATGGATGAAGATACGTTTAATAAATTTTTAGAGTATCATTTTAAAACTTGTGAAAGAATGGATTTAATTGGAGCTTCAGCTCATACATTGGATATTTTAAAAAAGGATTAATTAAATGCAATTTCTGTATCAATATTATCATCTAGTATAGCTATAGTTAGAAATATAATTCCACTTATTAAAATTAGAAATGAACCTATAAAAGAAGCATAAATTAATGCTTTTTTCTTTTCCGTATCATCATCATCTAAATTTTTGACATCCATATAACTATCAATAGCAAAATATATATATATAATAAGTAAGATTCCAAATATTAATATCATCAAATTTTGATATTCAGATTTACTTTTTAAGTCATTATATAATATAAAATCTTTTTCTTTGCTATTTGCATAAAAACTCAATGCTATAATTCCAATATATATAATCCATACAAAATTTTCTATTTTGATATCTTCTAACCTATCTAGTTTTTCATTCATAGTATTATTATATTTTATAATAACATTTTTTATTATACTAAAAAATACACATTGTTATCGATGTGTATTTATAATACTCATATTATTAACACTTGACCTATACTTAATAGGTTTGATGTTAAGTTGTTTTTATTTTTAATACTTTCTACTGTTGTGTTGTATTTATTTGCTATAGAATACAAACTATCTCCTTTTTTTACAACATATGTAGTAGTAGTTCCAGTTGGTATTTTTAATACTTGACCTATACTTAATAGGTTTGAAGTTAAATTGTTATATTTTTTTAATTCATTTACTGATGTATTGTATGCATTTGCTATAGAATACAAGCTATCTCCTCTTTTTACAACATAAGTATTTCCTACAGTTTCACTTGTTGTTGGTATTTTAAGTATTTGTCCTATGCTTAGTGTATTTGATGTTAAATTGTTATAATTTTTTAATTCATTTACTGATATATTATATGCGTTTGCTATAGAGTATAATGTGTCTCCCCTTTTTACGGTATAAGTATTTGTATCTATTATTGTTTCATCTTTTGTTGGTATTTTTAAAACTTGACCTATGTTTAGTAGGTTTGATGTTAAATTATTATATTTTTTTAATTCATCTACTGTTACGCCAAGTTTTTTTGATATACTCCATAAACTATCACCTTTTTTTACAGTATATGTGTTGCCTGTAGTAGAGTATCCAATATACTCAAGTAATGCTCTTATTACAGCATCTGTATAATCTATGTAGTTATTTTTTAGCTTTTGGGCATCTTTTTCATTATCTAAAAATCCATATTCCACAGTAATTGATTGAGTATCTCCTGTATTTCTTTGCATGAAATAGTAGTCTTTGGATGTATCACTTGGTAATCTTCTTTGATATGCTTTTCTTATTATTTGACCCTCTTTTTCTAATTCAGATAAAATTAAATCAGGTAAAGTGGAAGTATTTCTTAAAGCATATATTACTTCAGCGCCTTCACCACCTCCTGCATTTATGTGATTAGATACAACTATAACATTAGGATCGTTTCCATACGCATCTAATACTCTTTCTACTCTTTCAGTAGGAGATAAAGTTTCATCTGTTGTCCTTGTAATTTTAACAGGAATCCCCAGATTTTTTAATCTTTCATACATATAATTTGATATTTCTAAAGTAAGATCCTTTTCGATTATACCATTGCCACTAGCTCCAGGATCAGTACCCCCATGACCAGCATCTATTACCACTTTATAATCTTTCATACTAATTCCTCCTAAAATAGTTTATGAATACCATTATATAAAGTGATATTAAATATATATATTAGTATATAATTATATTAAATAAATTTACCATTCGATAAATCTTTCCCAATGTTCTTTAATAGAATCTGATACACAATCAAAATATCTATCCAACTGGCTACTTATTAATTTAGCTTTTTCATTTATGGGATTTCCTTGAGTATAATAGTCTTTTTTTAATGATCTAAACATCATATCAGCGAATATTACTGCTCGATCTTCTTTATAATTAGATTTGCTATATGCTGATAAAAAGTAAGCTGGTGTTGAATAATAATATACATATTCGTTAGTCTGTAATCCATATGCAAATCCTTTTGGATTATAAGGTTTCATACTTTCCTCAAGTGCATTAGCACCAATAATATTAGCTAAATAGCAATCAATATAATGCATCATTTCATGATGTAAAGTACTTTCAAATAATAGACCTTCAGTATTTATAAGAATTACAACAGTATTATCATTTCTATTATCAGTTAATCCAGAGGCATATCCATTTATTTTTTCAACTAAGAAAATTGTTACTGGTTTCTATTTTTTACTTATCTCAAAAAAGGAATCTTTTAGGTACCTTTTATATAAGAATATATAGCATATTTTCTTATGTAAACAATTAAAATGATAAAATAATTTTTTTTACTTAAATTTATTAAATAAAAAAGCAATAAATATTAACAAACAAATAGTTTGTAATATTATTGCTCTATCAATTCAAGAAAGCTTTACCTTTTAACATATCTTCACAAATATTGTAGCATACTATGTTACTATCTTATTAAAATAGTTAAAAACAAAATTTGTTAATTATGAAACTTTCTTCCTTGTTAATTTATTATGATTTAAATAAATAATTTCTACAGTGGTTATCTTATTTAGCTTTACTATCTTTTGTTAAAAGTTGAAAATAGTTACTTTTCTTATTAATTAATTCTTCATGATTTCCTCGTTCAATAATTTTTCCTTTATCAAGATATAAAATTTGTGAACATTCTTTGATTGTAGATAATCTATGTGCAATTATAAATGAAATTTTATTTTTTGTTATTTCTTCTATAGCATTTCTAATTAACATCTCGGAATTATAACTCAATGATGCTGTTGCCTCATCTAAAATTATTATTTCAGTTTTTTCTACCATTACTCTAGCAAAGTTTAATAATTGTTTTTCACCTGTTGATAGCAAATCAGTATCAGAAGTAATAAATGTGTCATATCCATTTGATAAATCAATTATTTTATCATGTAATTTTAATTTCTTACAAATATTAATTATTTCATCTCTACTTACATCATTATTAACATAATTTATATTTTCTAATATCGTTCCATCAAAAATAACAACATTTTGCATTATATAACCTATCTTAGACCTTAAACTTTCTAAACTATAATTCTTATAATTCTTTTCATTGATTAAAATTTCGCCACTATCTAAGTCATAAAATCTACAGATTAAATTTACTAAACTTGTTTTTCCACAACCTGTTTTTCCTATCAATGCTATTTTATCGCCTTTATTAGCTTCGATATTTATTTTTGTCAAAACATTATTTCTATTATCATAGCTAAAATTAACATTATCAAATTTTATTTTCTCAATAACATCTATTTTTTCTCCTATTTTAATATCTTCCTCTTTTTTATTTAGTAAATCCATTATTCTGTTATATGATATTTTTCCTAAATTTCTGATCTGGAATCCCTCTATTACCCACTTGGCATATGTCTCTGGAGTTGAAATGTATCTCACTAAAACTATCAGTGAACCATAAGAAATTAATCCATTTACCACACCAATACTACCATAACATACATTAAACACAATAATAAAAGAAATAATAAATTCATATAAGTATGTATAAGTTCTAATATTTTTTTCTAATTTATTTGTAGTATTATTATATTCTTTAATTAATTCAGATAATTCTTTTGCTCTTTGGCCTTCAATCAATAATATTTTTATCGTTGAAAATCCATATATTTGATCATTAGACCAATTTAAAATTTTAGCATTAATTTTTCTTTTTAATTTTGTATATTCAATAGATTTTTTATTAAATAAATTTGTTATTACAAAACCCAAAATATATATAAAAAGTACTACTATCATTATAGGAACGTTCAAATACATTAATACAAAAATAGTTCCTAAAAGTCTTACGATACCACCACAATAAGAGCGTATTATTCCATCACTATAAAATCTTGCTATATTTTTTGTATCATTTAACATATTTTCTAAGATTTCGCCTGCCTTGATTTGATCAAGTTCATTTTCTTTCAAATCTTGAATTTTAAAATATATTTTTTCTCTATAATCAGCTTCCAATTCCTTTATAAATGATTCACCATTTAAATCTTCAAAAAAAGTAGTAATTGTTCTTAAAATATTTACACAAAAATATATAATCGATAATACTATTATTAATTTTATATTTTTACTTGGAATAGCATATTCAACCATTATAATAGTAAAACTTATAAAAATAACTACCATTATACTAGTTAGAAGCCAACCGACAGCTGTATTTCTTGCTTGCTTTTTGTAATTATTATAAATACTTTTTAACATATTAATCCTCCTCCAATATAACATTATCATCTACATCAATAAACTTACTATAATTTGGATTATTAAGTAAATTAGTATGTGTATCATAAGTAACATTATTATTGTCGATAAATAATACATGATCGCATTTTTCAACAACATTTCTATCGTGTGAAATAATAATTGTTCCTTTATTCATTTTAATTAAGTTGTTTAATATTTCTAATTTAGTTGCACTATCTAATTTTGATAAAGAATCATCGAATATAACATATTCAGTATCCATTGCTAATGTACGCGCTATAGCAATCCTTTGTTTTTGTCCTCCTGATATATTACTTCCATTATTTTCAAGAATATGATTATATTTATCATCAAATAATGCAATATCATTTTCTAAACAAGATATTTTGCATAATCTAACAATATCATCATCTGTCAAATCTTTATTTACCACATTAATATTGTTTTTTATTGAATCATTAAACATATAAGTATCTTGCAATACAATTCCTATATATCTTCTAATAGATTTTTGATTAACTTCTTTAATATTTAGATTACCAATATAAATATTTCCAGTATAATTATAAAAACCTAATAAAGTTTTAGCAATCAAAGTTTTTCCACTACCATTGTCTCCTATAATTGCAACATTTTCGTTTTTATTTAATTCAAAATTTAAATTTTTAAGATAAATTCTGTCATTAATAATTATTGAAACATTTTCAAAAATAATGTTTCCATCTAATTTTTTTAATTTTCTAATATTATCTTCTTCAATAACATTCATCAAATTACTCAATTTTTTATAAGCAACTAGGAATTTATTTAAATTTTGCAATTTTACTACTGAATTATAAATATAAGCGGTTATTTTTGTTGAATAAGTGATCAATAGCATAACACCAACTAATGTTAAATCTCCTTTAACTACTAAAATTCCACCCACAAGTAAAATAAATGGTTCTTTAAAATTTCTTAATGAATGTGTTGTTATACCATATATTACATTCATCTTTGCTAATTTTATATCACTTTTCTTATATTGATCATTAACCTTTTTAAATTCAGATTTTTCATCATCTTGCCTATTAAAAGCTTTCAGCATTTTAGAATTTATAACAGAGTTAGTCGTTTTTTTAATTACGATTTCATTTTTATCTACAATATCTTCAACTAGAGGTTTAGAAATTTTAAAATACCATAGTGACAGTAATATAATTAATAAACATATTATAAATATAAATGTTCCAATTAAAGAGCTTAATTTTAATATTTCCTGAATTGAAAATCCAATTATAAAAATCGTATCTAAAAACAAATTAATTATCGAATTAAAAAAATCTGAATAAACTTCAGCATCATTATTAATTCTTTGAGTAATATCTGATTTTTTTATTTTGCTGTAACTTAAATATTCAATATTTGAAATATGCTCCAAAACTGATTGTTTGATGTTTTCGTTTATTTTTAAATTAAATAGTGTCCCTATTTTACTTTTTGTATATGAAACAAAAAAAATACATATATTAATTAAAATTAAATAAATTGTTAATACTAATATTTTTGATTGCCATGAATTATTATAGAAAAAAAAGGAAATATAATTAGGAATTACGCTTTCATTTTTATATATTACACCATCTAAAGCATACTCTATAAATTTTGGCACAATTATAACCAATTTAGAATAAATAATACTTAATATAATTACAAGTATTATATAAACAAAAGTGCCATTTAAACTTACTTTTAAAAAATTTTTTTGTTTCACCATACATCACCACTATTTATAATTATACAATAAAAATACTATTTTTTATATATAACTTAATAGTTTTCTAGGAAATTATCATAAAACTAAATCAAAATTATTTTTATCGCATTGATCTTGTTTAGCAGTACCGTGTAACATTTTAATAACATCAGTCATCAAAGGCTTCATTTTCATAATAATCTTTAATTTCAGTTTGTATATTTGCTTACAATTATAATATATTTCTAAAAGTTTGTTTATTATTTCTAATATATCATCAATATAATTTATTATTTTCGACTGTTAAATTTTGATTTCTAGTAATAATTGATTTTACATTCTGCTTAAAATTACTATTTTTTTTCTAATATTTGATATTTAGTAAAGTGTTTACTTCATTAAGTAATTAGGTTGAAGTTCTACTACTTTTTTTCTTAATAACATTATTCATCGAATCAAATGTTTTTTACTTTTACATATTCTTTATTGAATAAAATATTTTAACAGATTTGATTTTTTCGTTATATTGTTTTTCATATTTTAAATTCATAAAATTTCTTAACAATTTATAATTCAATGACTAACTCAAACTTTTTCTATCTTTTATCCTTCTATTAGGATTAAATTTATATGCTTTCTTTTTCCTTTGGTTATGAAATCCAATTGATTTTAAATGATATATAGTATTTATTGGGTTAATTTTCAAGTTCATATATCATCCTCTCTTTCTATTTTGGCATAATAAAAAACTATAAATATAGTCTAAAATTATAATTTTTTTACTTATCTAACAATTCTTCTAGATTTCCCACAACGTTTGATAATCTTATTAGACCATCTTCAACGTACAAAAATATATTATACTTGTTTTTAATTAATTTCTTTATCAAAGTAATAATCTTAATTCGTTCATCTAAACTAGTCTCATATGGTAGTTCATCATTTGAAACTTGCGCAAAAATTGATAATAAACGACGTAAAGACATATCCTCTAACTTTTCTTGAATAGGAAATGGTAATGTAAATAACAAAATATTCCCATTTTTTTCTAAAATCAAATCATCAAAATAATAATCATATATATCAACTATATCACTAATATCACCAATATCAATTATATTATTATTATCATTCATATATTGAATTAGCTCATCACTATTTGAATTAATTATTATTCTTATCTCACTTTGATTAGAATAATAATTATCTTTTAATAATAACTCATGTGGATAAGGAACTAAAGAAACTGAATTTTCTTGACGATTAACATACTGAACTGGTGATATTATAATATTGTCTTTGCCAACTCCTAATTTTATAAAAAATTGTCTTATTTTTTCAAAAAATAAATGAGGATTATTAATAAAAATTACTACATCTCTATTTTCATCTTCTCGATTATATTTTTCTTTTGTTACCCTATTTGAAAAAGATGAAAAATAACCTTTATCTATTCTTGAATAATAATGTTCTTTGCCAAAACAATCAATGCTTTTTTCTTTAAAACTATCATCATTCAAACCGTATAAACAAAAACAATATAGTTTCTTAATATTTTTTCTTCTAAAATATAATTTATAATCTTTAATAAAATACTCTAAATCATCATTTTTCTTTAAATTATTTATAAATTCTGAATTATCATTAAAATTTGTTGTTAAAAAAGTTCCTTCCAGAGAATCACCTAATCCCTTATTTCCTTTTTCTTCTTCTTTTATCCAATATTCCGGTTGATTAAATCTGATTCTTCCTCTTTTAAAATCATTTGCATATTTTTTATTAGTACATCTAAATAACATATTTGTTGAAAAATTAAAATTTAACACTCTTTGCATGCTAGCATATTTACTTAACTCAGATAAATCTATAACTCTATCCATCACTATCACTTCCTTATTATATTATATCATCAAAAAAGATACTTTTTTACCAAAGTATCTTAAATCATTGTGTTACTTACATTTATAGTCATATTTTTTGGATTTATCTTATTCCACCATGACCAATGTCTATTACCACTTTATAATCTTTTATGCTAATTCCCAACAAAATAGTTTATGAATACCATCATATAAAGTGATATTAAATATATATATTAGTATACAATTACATTAAATAAATTTACCCTTCAATAAATCTTTCCCAATGTTCTTTAACAGAATCTGATACACAATCAAAATATCTATCCAACTGGCTACTTATCAACTTAGCTTTTTCATTTATAGGATTTCCTTGAGTATAATAGTCTTTTTTCAAAGATCTAAACATCATATCAGCGAATATTACTGCTCGATCTTCTTTATAATTAGATTTGCTATATGCTGATAAAAAGTAAGCTGGTGTTGAATAATAATATACATATTCGTTAGTCTGTAATCCATATGCAAATCCTTTTGGATTATAAGGTTTCATACTTTCCTCAAGTGCATTAGCACCAATAATATTAGCTAAATAGCAATCAATATAATGCATCATTTCATGATGTAAAGTACTTTCAAATAATAGACCTTCAGTATTTATAAGAATTACAACAGTATTATCATTTCTATTATCTGTTAATCCAGCGGCATATCCATTTATTTTTTCAACTAGGAAAATTGTTAGTGGTTTCCATTTTTTACTTATCTCAAAAAAGAAATTATTTGGATATTTTTTTAATGAACTATCTATAGTATTTAATATTTTATTAATCTTTTCATCATCATACTGCTTAACAGGTTTAACGTAATCACTAACATAAACCCCATCTATCTCATCTTTATAACCAACGTTAACACCATATTTTAATTTTATATTTTGTCTTAATCTATTATTTTCTAAAGATAAAGTATTTTCAGTAGTTTTATCTTCATCACTTGGTTTATCTATATCATTATTTGAATTAGATTTATCTTCTTTTTCATCTTCGGTATCATTTTCATCTTTAATCTCATCACTAAGATTTTCTTTTTTATCAACAATTGTTGGTTCTTTAACTAGAGAATCTTTAGTAGACTCTTCATTTTTATCATCTTTTATAACATCGTTTTTTGATTCATTTTTTTTAGAAGTTTCAGAATTTTCGTTTTTAATATCATCATTTTCAATAATACCATCATTTTTTAAATTATTATCTTCTTTTTCTACTTTAGAATCTTTTATCTCATCTTCATAAAAATTGTTACTATCAAAATTTTTGCTATATTTTATGTAACAAATTACACAAAGTAATACTATTAATATAATAGTTAATAAAACAATAATCTTTTTAATATTTGACTTCATAATAAAACCTCTCAACATCTATAATATTATTTTAACTTAATAGCATCATAAATTCAACTTATTTTTAAATATTCATTTATCATAATTTACAAAAAAAATATCAGATGATATAATTATGTTATAAGCGCTAGTACAGGCTTTTCTTTGTATTGCGCTTTTTTTATTTTTTAAATCAATAAAAAGGACTGCTAAACAGTCGCCACACACAAGTGAGCATTTAGGGCTAAGCCTTTATTTTAACTCTCTATGTCATCTTAAATGGTATTAAAACAGATGAAAGAGTGAAAGAATTAATAGATGCGTTTTAGTTCTATGTCTATAATACTAAATATATAAAACTATATTATATAATTATAATAAAAATGCCAATTATATTTAATAATTGGTATTTTTTTATAAATTATTATTCATGTATCTTTTTCATAATCAAATTTACATCACTTATTTTAACATTTGATGTATTATTATCTCCTAATATATCAAATCCAACATTTAAAACAGTAACTTTTTCAAATCTAAAAAGAATACTTTGAGAGAAACTCATTTGTTTTCCATTTCCTATAGGAAGTTGAAAAGTAAGGTCCTTAATAGCAGAGCCTTCAGATGTTTGAAGATAAAAGGTAGCACCATGCACATCATCACTACCATCTACTATTCCAGAAAATGTTATTTCATAAATTCCAGGTTGTACCTCTATTTGCTTATCATCTAACACTTTAAAATGTTCTGAAATATTTGGAACCATCCAAGTATCATCTAAAGACATTGTGCTTGATTCTTCAGAATCTAGAAAACTCGTAAAAAATATTCCTTCATTTGACGATGCTGCAACTGGTCCTGTTGGACCCATATCCCCTTTTTCACCCTTTTCTCCTTTTGGTCCACTATCTCCTTTTTCGCCTTGTGGTCCAGTATTACCTTGTAAACCACTTGGACCCATATCCCCTTTTGGACCAGTTGGACCTATAATACATCCTATACCTAAATTTAATAATTCTTTTCTTAATTTTAATTTATTTTGTAAATCTTGGTATTTTTCTAAAGACATAAGATACCTCCTTACAAACATTATATGATTAAAAAATTTCATAGAATAAGCTTTTTTAATCAAAAAGAAAAGAGAATTTAAAAAATTCTCTAATCCTTATCCTTCTATTTCAACATATTTTTTCTCTGATATTTCTTTTTTATCTTCTTTTTTAGGAATTTCAAGACTTAAAATACCATTTTTAAAAGCTGCTTTTACATCAGTAGTTTCAACTGAATCACCTACATAAAAGCTTCTTGAACATTCTCCAAAATATCTTTCACGACGAACAAACTTACCTTTTTTAGTTTCTTCATTTTCATTATTTATAGTAGCATGAATAGTTAAATAACCATCCTCTACTTCAACTTTAATATTATCTTTACTATATCCTGGTAAATCCACAACTATAGAATAACTATCATCATTTTCTTTGATATCTGTTTTCATTAATCCATTCTCATTATTGTTAAAAAATGGATCTTTAAATATATCATCTAATAAAGCAAAATCATTTCTTCTTGGTATCATTAACATATTATCTACTCCCTTTCATTATGTGTCGAATGTAGCACATAGATATATAATCATACCTATAAGGACTTATTTTTCCTTACATATTAATAATATCACTTTTTATTAGCACTGTCAATAGTTAAGTGCTAAATATTTTTAATTATTATATGATAACAATTTTTTAATATCATTTTCAGATAAAGTAGATAGGCTTTCATTTGAAGTATTTCCCTCAATTAAATTATCACTTAATACTTTTTTCTTCTCTTGTAATTCTATTATTCTTTCTTCTATAGTTCCTTTAGTAATTAACTTAATAACATTAACTGTTTTGGTTTGACCAATTCTATGTGCTCTATCTGTAGCTTGTGCTTCAACCTGTGGATTCCACCATATATCTAGGTGTATTACTACATCAGCACCTGTTAAATTAAGTCCAGTTCCACCTGATTTAAGTGTTATCAAAAAACAATTTGTATTATTCTTATTAAAAGCTTCTACTAAATTCATCCTATCTTTAGACTTAACACTTCCATCAATCATATAATAAGATATTCCATATTTATTAAATTCTTTTGAAACGTTATCTAGAACTCTTTTAAAGCTACTAAATATTAATATTTTATGACCATTTAAAATATTTTCATTTACTATTTTTATTAATTCATCTATTTTAGCTCTTGATCCTGAATAGTTTTCATATATAATACTTGGATCAATACATATCTGTCTTAATTTCATTAAGAGTTGTAATATTTTAACCCTTGATTTTTGGAATCCTTCAGTTCGTATCATTTCATCTAATTCTTTCTTAGTATCTTCTAATACTTTTAAATATAATAATTTTTGATTATCTGGTAGATCAATATATATATTATTTTCTATCTTATCAGGTAAGGATGTAATAACATCACTTTTCTTTCTTCTTAATATAAATGGTGATATTTGATAATTTAAATTTTTAAGTGTTTTTAAACCATTTTCATCTATATCTTTAATATTATATTTTTCTCTAAATTTTATAACACTATTTAAATATCCTGGCATTATAAAATCAAATATACTCCATAGTTCAGTGACATTATTTTCTAAAGGGGTACCAGTAAGAGCAATTTTACACTTTGATTTAATTTTTTTAATTTCCCTAGTCATAAGTGCTTGATAATTTTTAATATTTTGTGCCTCATCAATTATACATACTTCAAAATTCATACTCTCATACTCATCATTATCATTTCTAACAAGGCCATAACTTGTAATAAAAATATTATAATTATCCTTATTTTCAAATACTTCTTTTCTTTTTGATTTATTATCAGCGACTACTACATATTTTAAGTCAGGTGCGAATTTCATAAATTCCTTTTGCCAATTATATACTAATGAAGTAGGAACTACTATAATTATCTTAGCATCGTTCTTTTCTCTTAAAACTTGTTTTATAAAAGATATAGTTTGTATACTTTTTCCAAGTCCCATCTCATCTGCTAGAATTCCACCAAAATCACATTTATAAATAGTGTATAACCATTTAACACCTTCCTTTTGATAATCTCTTAAAGTAGATATATCAAATTCATCAAAATCAATAGAAGTGTTGTTATACTTTTTAAAATTGGTAATAAAATCGTTAAATAAATTATTTGTATTTATACTTTTATAATTGTTTTTTAAACTATCAATATATAATGCTCTATATTTAGGTATTTCAGCACTTCCCGTTATATCGTTTATTTCCAAATCATCTATTAGACCACTTAATTCTCTTATATTGTCATTATCCTCTAAAGATATAATATCATTATTTTTTAATTTATAATATTTCTTCTTAGACTTTAAAGCTTTAAATATATCATTTAATTCACTTGTATCAACATTATCAACACTAAAATTGTAAGATAAAATGTTATCCTTGCCAATACTAAAATTATTTACTGTGGATAATTTTTTTAATATATTAGTATTTTCTATTTTTTTACTTGTAAATACTTCATACTTATTAGATAATTCTTGTAAATTGTTATCAATAAAATCATACATTAAATCCATATCATTTATTACAAATTTATTATCAACAATATTAAAGCCATAAGAATTTATTTCTTCTACTATTTCAGTTTCTGTATCATTATCTCTTAATACATTAACATTATCAAAATACTTAACATCTACACCATTATAATTAAAGACTATATCACAAATTAAATCACTATATCTTATATCAAAATACAATTTAATGCTAGGTTTAGTAGGTAAACTTATTTCAGTTATCTCATCACTTATCTTTAAATCATTTTTAATATTTGAAAACAATCCTTTACTAAATTTATTTAAATTATCTTTAGAAAATTTTAGTCTCTTTAATTTACTATCTTGTAATGTTTTTATAAAATCTATTTGAAAATCATCAAGTATATATAGATTTTCGTGATAATATACATATTTAAAATATTCATCTAAAAACACATAATTAGAAAAATCTGATATTTCTAATAAATAGTTATCGTCATTTAAATTTAATACATACTCTGTAGGCATTTTATATAAAACTTCATTTACTATTCCATGATTTTTAATTTTAAATTTTTTACCATTTAACAATTTTAATAAATATTCAAACTCTCTATAAGTAATGCCCAAAATATTTTCATGATAATATCCGATCGAAGCATTTTTATATTGAGACATAAAATCTATTATTTTTCTATCCTCAATAGAAAAATAATGTTTTTCTGGTTCATAAGTTAAAAATTTTCCAAAAGTAAATGGTTCATTATCCTTAAAACTTCTAATAAAATCTACTAATTTAGATTCACTTGATAAAACATATTTTTTAATATTACCAACATATAATCTTACATAAACTGAAGCCTCGTAAAAATCAAATTCTACATCTATATCTAATTTTTCCTTTATATTATTTTTATTAGTTTCATACTTAGATAATATATCATTAGAAGCTTCTAATTCATTTATAATTTCATATTCAGTTATTTCATCAATATAATGAATCAAACAAGCAGAAACATGTGAACACATTTTATCTTTTTTAAAACGTGCACAATCACAAGTATGACTGTATATTTTAGAACCATTATTTTTTATATAAACTGTATTTGCATGATTGTTTCTAAAAGAATCCTTAACTAAAAATTTATGAGAAAAATATCTTTCTTCAAGTACTGGTTCACATCTTTCTATTAACATTGGACTAATACATCTACCAGCATAAAAATTTTCATATCCTAAATAATTTATTAATTCTCTATAACTCATAAATCTCACCACGTGGTTATTATATCATTTAATACTCAGAAATTAAATAAAAAATTTAAATTTAGCCAATATCTCTTTTATACTATTTATAAAAATGCCATAATTAAATATTCTTTTCATTAATTTCATATTATTTTCATAATTACCAAACTTTTTCTTATATTTTATAAATTAATTATCTCTTTTATACTTAAACCTGTTGCTTTAGATATTATTTCATTATCTAATCCCATTTTAAGCATATTTTTAGCTGTTTTAATCACTCCTTCTTTTAATCCTAATTCTTTATAATGGATTTTATATGAGTTTCTTAGTCTTAATTCATCTTCTTCTTTTGTAAACATAGGTTCAAATAA